>CANQOD010000017.1 GCA_947625395.1 uncultured Bacilli bacterium | reverse complement strand
GCTTTACAGAGCTTTTAGATTTAATTATTTCAGAGATTCCAGCTCCCAAAGGAGAAAATAGTGCGCCTTTACAATTCCAACCAGCCTTATTAGATTACAATGAATTTGTGGGTCGTATTGGAATTGGACGTGTCCATAATGGTACAATGAGAGTAGGACAAATGGTGACTTGTATTCGGTTAGATGGCACAGAAAAAAGCTTCCGGATTCAAAAGCTTTTTGGCTATTACGGTTATCATCGTATCGAAGTGGAAAGTGCTGAAGCAGGGGACATTGTTGCGATTGCTGGATTGCCTGATATTTCAGTAGGAGAAACGATTTGTGAACAAGGCAGTCATTTACCATTGCCCGTTTTGCATATTGATGAACCAACTTTACAAATGACGTTTGGCGCCAATACATCACCATTCGTTGGAAAAGATGGAAAGATTGTAACCGCTAGAAAAATAGAAGAACGTCTTTATCGAGAAACACAGAAAGATGTGAGCTTAAGAGTTGAACCTTATACTAATGAATCCTTTACCGTTTCAGGACGTGGAGAACTTCATTTGAGTATTTTAATTGAAAACATGCGTCGTGAAGGATTTGAACTAGAAGTTTCCAAACCACGTGTGATTATTAAAGAAGTCGATGGTGTCAAAATGGAACCTTGGGAAGATTTACAAATTGAAGTTCCAGAAGAGTCGATGGGAACGGTCATTGAACAACTAGGACTTCGTGGGGCAGTGATGGAAAATATGACCAATTATGAAGGACAAGTACGTTTGCATTACTTCATTCCATCACGAGGTTTAATTGGCTTTACAACCGACTTTATGACCATGACGAAAGGCTATGGTATTATCAACCATACTTTTAAAGAATATCGTCCATACGAAAAAGTGGAAATTGGTGAGCGAAAGTTAGGCGTTTTAGTTTCTATGGAAAATGGAGCAGCGACTGCTTATTCGATTGGAAACTTAGAGGACCGTGGCATCATGTTTATTGAACCCGGTACAGAAGTTTATGAGGGAATGATTGTTGGAGAATGTAATCGTGACAATGATTTAGCAGTCAATGTTGTCAAAGGAAAAAATCTGACCAATGTTCGTGCAGCAGGAAGCGACCATACCGTTGTTCTAAAAAGACCTCGACCAATTACTCTTGAATATGCCCTTGATTATATCAACTCAGATGAACTTGTAGAAGTTACTCCTAATTTTATTCGGTTACGAAAACAAATTTTAAATACAGAAGAGCGTAAGAAAGCAGATGCCAAAAAAAATAAAGCAGTTGCCTAAAGAAAGGGCAATTGCTTTTTTTTTCTCATTTTCCAATAAAAAAAAGCACGATTGCGTGATTTTATGCTTCTTGTGTTTCTTCTACTTCTTTGCTTGCTTGTCCTTTTCTTAAAGTTCTAGCTTCGCGAGTAGAAAGTCTTACCTTTGTTCCATCTTCAAGTCGAACTACTTGTAAATTTGGTTTTTGTTGCATTTTTGTTGCATTTAAAGCATGACTTCTTCTATTTCCTGATAAAGGCTTCTTGTTTGTAACTTTGACTGCCATTTCCTTTCCTCCTTTATATATATTTTTCGTGTTTCGCTTCTTAACTTTATCATAAAAGGGATATAAAGTCAAATAAAAGATGGCAATCGTTCTTTTTTTTGGCATTTTCTTCGTCAAAGAGAAAAGAAAATGGTTGACACGGGGGGGGTAGCTTACTGTATGATAGGGATAAGAAAGGAGAAAAAGAAAATGAAAAAAATCAAACTTTTACTTTTGGCTTCCATTCTGATGATGGGAAGTACAATCGTAGTCAACGCAGAAGAAACTTGTCAAGTATCAGGTGGCAATCTAACACAAGACGCTATCAATACTTGTAGAATAGTGACTCTTTCTGGAAACGTTGAAGTTGCAGCTGGAGTAACCGTTGAAATCAACAATAAAATTGTGATTCTTGAAAAGAATGCAACTTTGACGGTGAACGGAATTTTGAATCTGAAAGATTTCAAACCAGAAACGGAGGATTTAAGTAAAGTTCAAACTGCTCGTTCTGGAGAAAACTATACCAATGTAGATTCTACGAATTTTATTTTTGAAGATGGTTCAAAATTGGTTGTCAAAGGAACAGTCAATAGTACGAATGAAGCAGATAACGCATGTGAGGGTACTTCTGGGGTAAATGCTTGTCCTATTGCTTTTCAAACAAGAAAAGGTGGAACTTTTGGTGAGATTGAAGTCATTGGTGGCACACTCAAAATTGATGGATTCAAAAGAGGAGGAATTGCACCAGTTCAAAGCATCACTGCCAAAGAAAATGGTACTTTAGATTTTACAAACAATGGATATGGTAGTAATTCTGCTCCAATCACATTAGAAGATGGAAATATCATAGCTAAAAATAATGATATTGGCTTTACTTCAAAACTGACTGCAAGTGGAAATTCCACAGTCACTGCTACAGAAAACAGAATTATCGGTGCTGTCTTGAATGATTCTACTATTGGTGGAAATACACAAGTGAATATTACCGGAAATAACACAAGTCATAATGAAAAGAGAGGGACAGACTTGGCTATTAATGCCAACAATGGTGTCCAATTAAACGAAAGCGCGACCTTGACTGTCGGAGATATAAGAACATATTTTAAAGATGAAATGAACGGCCTTGGTGGTGGAACAAAAAATGAAATCAATGTCAATGGTAGTGCTGCTACATTCTCTTATGAGAACGTCATTGAAGATGAAGTAGCAACAAGTAATGGTAAAGCAACAAGCTACAAGCCCACGACTGGTTTTGTTAGAAATAATAATACAATCACCGCTTATGGTACAGTTGACGGGGAAATTGAAATCTCTGAAGGAGAAACATTTGTTGTTTCTGAAAATGCAAATGTGGAGGATTTAACTGTTACAGCAGAAGCTGGAGCTATTATCACGAATAATAGTGAATCGGACTTAACAGTTATAACTCCAAATGGCAAGATAACGATTTCCAAAGAAGATAACGAAGTTGTTATTGCAGATAAAGAAGCAGAAGTTACCAACCCAAATACGCGTGATACTCTATTGAATTCTATTTATCTTTTCGCAATCGCATGCTTAGGAATGATTTCCTTACTCGTATTCAAAAAACGCTACAGCAAGTAAAAAACAATCTATTCATCAATCTCTCTTTTTAGAGAGGTTGATTTTTTTTTCAATTTTTGAAAAAGAACCTAGAACTCTTGTTTGTTATTTTATTTTCTGTTAAGATAAAAAAGAAAAGGAAGTTGAGTGATATGTACATTCCATTTTATACCAAAAGTAATTACTCTCTCTTATCAAGTTTACTCTCCATTGATGAGATTATTTCTTCTGCGAAAAAAAATCATCAAACCGCATGTGTTTTGTGTGATACAACGATGTATGGGGTGATGGAGTTCATTGAAAAGTGTCAAAAAGAGGGCATCAAGCCCATCATTGGCCTTGAAATAGACTGTGGTTTTAAAGTGCTTGCGATTGCGAAAAATTATCAAGGCTATCAAGCTTTAATGCACTTTTTCACTTTAGCAAATGACCGTCAAGTCACCTTAGAAGATTTGACTTCCGCTAAAGAAAATCTTTATTTTCTGCTTCCTTTTAAAGAAAAATCTCATTATCAGGAAATCAGTGAAAAACTAGAGGTCTTTTTAGGATATCAAAATTTTCAACAAGAAGAAGAAGCCAAACAGATTACCAATCAAATTATATTTTTACGAGAAAACTTGTATCTGTCAGCAAAAGAGAGTGACTATCTTGCTTACTTATATATGATTCGTGATGGCAAGACGATTGCCCATTTAGAAGAAGCTCAATATGATTTAACCAATCATAGTCTTGAAATAAAAGATATTTTAGCACTTTCTCATAACGATGGGTTGTTAAAGACGATTGAACTGGCTGAAAACTGTCAGTTACAATTTCCCAAAAAAGAATTAGAATTGGCAATTTATCCGCTTCAAGAGGGACAAGATGCGCAAACGTATTTAGAAAATTTAGCCAAAAAAGGACTTCTGAAACGTTGTCATGGCAAAGTGTTAAAAGGATATGAAGAAAGACTGCTCTATGAACTTTCTGTGATTCAGAAGATGGGATTTGCGAATTATTTCTTGGTCGTTTACGATTTCATTCGCTATGCAAAAAAAGAGGGGATTTTAGTTGGACCAGGAAGAGGAAGTGCTGCGGGAAGTTTAGTTGCTTATGCTCTTGGTATTACAGAAATTGATCCAATTCAATATGATTTGTTATTTGAACGTTTCTTAAATCCAGAACGTGTTACCATGCCGGATATTGATACGGATTTCCCTGATCAATATCGGAATCAAGTGATTCAATATGTTGTGGAAAAATATGGAAAAGAGAAAGTGTCTGGAATTGTCACGTTTGGAACTCTTGGCGCCAAGCAAGTCTTAAGAGATGTGGCAAGAGTCTTGATGATTCCCTCTTATAAAATTGATCAACTCTCACATTATATTCCTGCTTTTACTAAGGAAAAATTAAAAGATTTTTATGCCACCAATCCTGCTTTTAAAACAACCATTGACCAAGATGCGTCTTTACAAAAATTATACGAAATCGCGCTTCGCATTGAAGGCTTTCCAAGACATACCTCATCTCATGCTGCTGGAATTGTCATGGCAAGACGTCCGCTTGAAGAAATTGTTCCTTTAACGAAAAGCGAGGGCTTTTATTTAACTGCTTATCCAATGGAATATCTAGAAAACATAGGGCTTTTAAAAATGGACTTTTTAGGTATCCGTAATTTAACACTCATTATGCATGTTTTAGAGGATATTGAAAAGCATACCGGAATCAAAATTGATTTTTCACAAATTCCGTTAAATGACCCCGCCACAATTTCGATTTTTCAAACGGCGGATACGACTGGAATTTTTCAATTTGAATCGAGTGGAATGCGCCAATTTTTAAGACAATTAAAACCCACTTGTTTTGAAGATATTTTCGCGGCCATTGCCTTATTTAGACCTGGTGCTGCACCACATATTCCAAGTTATATTAGGCGAAAACATGGCGAAGAAAAGATTACTTATCAAGACCCTAGTTTAGAACCGATTTTAAAAAATACCTATGGAATTTTCATCTATCAGGAACAGATTATGCAAGTGGCAAGTTCTTATGCAGGCTATTCTTTCGGAGAAGCAGATTTATTAAGACGAGCAATGAGCAAAAAGAAGCGTGAGTTGTTAAAGAATGAAGAAGCGCATTTCTTAAAGGGTGCCCTGGCGAAAGGACATCCTCTTGATGAAGCCAAAGAAATTTTCTCCCTCATTTTGAACTTTGCGGGTTATGGATTTAATCGTTCTCATTCGGTTGCTTATTCTTTCATTGCCTATAAAATGGCATACTTAAAATGTCATTATCCCCAAGAATTTTACTGCAATATTTTATCAAATGTCATTGGAAGCGATACCAAATTAAAAGAATATATGATGGAAGCACGAGCAAGAGGAATTGAAATCGTCAAACCGGATATCAATCAAAGTGGTGCCTTGTTTACTGGTGTAGGTCAAAAAATTTACTTTCCATTTGCTTCTATTAAAGGAATTGGAACCGTTGTTTGTAAACAAATTTTAGATGCAAGAGGGACGCAACCTTTTCAAAATATTTTCGATGCCATCTCGCGACTCACTCTTTTTAAAGTGACACGCAAACAGATTGAAACGCTCGTAGAAGCAGGGGCTTTTGATTCCTTTGGCTATACAAGAAAGACACTCATCGAAGAGATGGATGCCTTAATCAATTATGGTGAACTCACAAAAGATTTAGACCCATCCTTAGTCTTGTTACCAGAACTGCAAATGAGAGAGGAATATAAAAACAGCGAACTTTTAGAAAAAGAATATGCTTGTTTTGGCTTTTATTTAAGCAGTCATCCTACGACGAAATATCAACAAGAAGAAAAGGATATCGTGCTTTTAAATCAACTTGAAAAATATTTTAATCAACAAATAAAAACACTTGTCATGATTGAAAAAATCAAAGTAATCAAAACCAAAAAAGGAGATAAAATGGCTTTCTTGTTAGGAAGTGATGCAACGGCGATGATTGATTTTACGTGTTTTCCAAAAGTTTATCAACAGAATTTGGATTTGAAAAAGGGTGATATTGTTGTTTTGACAGGTGTCGTTGAAAAACGATATAATCAGTTACAGATGATTGTCAATCAAATTGAAGTCAAGGAAGGGGCAACTGCATGAAAAAGAAAACTTGGATTGTTCTTTGTCTTGGGCTCATCCTTTTGGACCAAGTTATTAAAGTCCTCATTCGTAAGTCATTGGCTTATGGAGAAACATGGACCATCTTTCCTCACTTTTTTGCGCTCACTTATGTGAAAAATCAAGGCGGGGCTTTTAGTCTATTCAAGGAATTGCCTTTTCTTTTCATTCTTTTTTCCTTTCTTGTTTGCCTTTTTCTTTTTCATTATTTATGGAGAGAACACACTGCATTTTGGAAAACGTTCTTTTTAACCTTTGTTTTAGGAGGCGCTTTGAGTAATTTATTGGACCGAATCCTCTTAAATGGCGTCACCGATTATTTCTCCTTTACTATTTTTGATTATGCGTTTCCAATTTTTAACTGTGCAGATATGTTTGTTGTGGTTGGCTTATTTTTGAGTATTATTTTAGAATGTTGGAGGGAAAAACATGGAAGTAAAAGTCACTGAGGCGATGCGTTTTGATCAAGCTTTGGCAAAAGGATTTGATATTTCTAGAAGTAAAGCACAAAAATATATTGAGGAAGAAAAAGCTTTTGTCAATGGACAGGTGAAAAATGCTTCATATCAAGTCAAAGAGGGGGATTGTTTAAAACTGCTTCCTGAAGAAGAAATCTTAACGGTTGTGAAAGAGAATATTCCATTGGATATCGTCTATGAAGATAAAGACTTATTAGTAATTAATAAAGCCAGTGGGATGGTTGTGCATCCTGCTCCTGGTCATTCTAGAGGAACTCTTGTGAATGCACTCCTTTATCGCTTCTCTTTGTCGAAAGAGGATACACTGCGCCCAGGAATTGTTCATCGTCTTGATAAAGATACAAGTGGCTTGATGTTAGTAGCAAAAAATGATAAAATGCACGAATTACTTGCCTCAATGATTGCCAAAAAAGAAGTAGAAAGAGAATATCTTGCCATTGTAAGAGGGGTGATTCCCAATCAAACAGGAACAATTCATGCTCCAATTGGTCGAGATCCAAAAGACCGTGAGAGAATGAAAGTGACTGATCAAAATGCCAAAGATGCCGTGACCCACTTTACCGTTTTAGAACGCTACAAAAATCATACATTGATTCGTTGTCGCTTGGAAACAGGCAGAACGCATCAAATTCGTGTTCATATGGCTTATATTGGTTATCCCGTTTTGAATGATCCTGTTTATGGAAAAGAAAAAAAGCCCACACTCTTTGGCCAATATTTGCATTCTTATCGTTTAGCTTTTACACATCCTATTACGCAAGAAAGACTGCAGTTTGAAGTTGCACCGCCACAAGAATTTCTTCAGATGCAGGAGGCTCTTTCAAACGGAAAGGTTGAGTAGACAACAAGTAATCGTCACAGCTGTCATGTAAAGACTCCATAAGACAATCGGATTTAAAAACAGGGTGCACTCCTCTAAAAGCCAACTTGTTTTCTCATAAAGAAAAAGGACTGTACTAAAATAAAGAAGCATACTAAGACTCGCAAGAAAAAGATGTTTTCCATATAGGATACAAAAAAGAAAGCCAATGGGCAGAAGAATGAGAAGAAAAATAGCTTGTCGAATAGGAAGAGGAACTTGTTTTTCTTTCGTTTTGATTTGGTAATATGCAAGAAAGAATAGAAGAAGTAGATTGGAAAAAAAGAAACCTAATTGTAGAAGAGAAACAGGAAGCATAAAAAAGGGTGTGGTCACATGAAAAAATAAAAGGGAAGATTTAAAAAGAAAAGGAACCAAAAGAAACAAACATACGACTAAATCCAAAAGCAACACAAGGACACCTCTTTTCATTTTTTCAATCTTTGTGTATAATAAATATATTTAAAGGAGGGGACATTTATGAATGAAGAAAGCCTTTTCATTGATGAAAAAAATATGATGGTTATGAAGTTGTTACATTATTTCATCACGGAAAAAAGTTATTCACCTATCATTTTACAAGGTGCTGAAAATGAAATCTGGTTAGAAAATTTAGAAGAAGATTATAAAATTGTTCGAATTGTTTCTTCTTATATTCATAATGAAGAGCAATATAAATTTGATGTTTTTAAAACAAAGCGTATTTTAAAGAAAATTAAAGCAAAGACACTTTCTTTTCATTTGAATACCTTAAGTATTTTTCTTGATTTATCCAATACCGTTGAACTTTCACCTCAAAAAGATTTAATGGCAATTCGGGTGGTAGAAGATAAAGATTTAAAGAAAAATGAAATTATTCAAACGACGTTCCCAGATTTACCGAAAAAACTTAAATTTACTGAAAAGGGAATGCAATTATTTGTGAAAATTACCAATGATATCAATGCCCATAATCGAGAAGATCAAAAGAAAGCAGAAGATGTTTTTCAACCGAAGAGGCCTATCATTACTTCTATTTTATTGGTGATTAATGCAATCTGCTTTTTCTTGCCTAAACTTTTCGGAATCGATTCTTGGTTTTTAAATGCTTTCTGTACGTATGGTCCACTGATTCGAGGGGGACAATATTATCGTTTAATAACAGGTGCATTTTTACATGCGAATCTGCTTCATTTTCTTTTCAATATGTATGCGCTCTATATTATTGGAAGCCAATTGGAAAGTTTTATGGGGAAGATTCGTTACATCCTGATTTACTTCTTTTCCATTTTAACAGCCAGTCTTTTCTCAATGATATTGGGTGGAAATGTTGCGAGTATCGGAGCCAGTGGTGCTATTTTTGGCTTGATGGGGGCACTTCTTTATTTCGGATATCATTATCGTGTTTATTTAGGAAATGTCATTCGGAGTCAAATTATTCCTCTGATTCTTTTAAATCTCCTCTTTGGCTTTATTGCACCAGGGGTTGATAATGCTGCACATATTGGTGGTTTAATTGGTGGTGCATTAATTTCGGTGGCAGTCGGTGTCAAATATAAAAGTACGAAATTTGAACAAATCAATGGGACCATTGTAGCGATTCTCTTTGTGGCATTTTTATGGTATATGGGTTTTGTCTATGCAAGATAAATGGAAAAAAGTGAGAAAAAAATGGACATGGAATACAGCAACAGCTGTTCTTTTGATTAGCTGTTTTGCTTTGTTGTTGCTATTTTTAGGCTCTTTTCCTGCTATTTTAGGTTCCCGTGTAGATTGGTTATCTCAGCATACTGTTTTTCCGGATTACTTTCGAAAACTGTTTTATCAAACAGGGAAAATTTTACCAACCTTTGCTTTTCATCTAGGCGCTGGGCAAAACATGTTTAATTTTTCTTATTATGGTCTTCTTGCACCATGGGTACTTCTTTCTTATTGTTTTCCATTTCTTTCCATGCGCGTTTTTACAATTATTATGTTTGCACTTTTCTTTCTTGCTGATGGCGTGCTTGCTTTTCTTTTTTTGAAACAGCATTTTCCGTTGCGTACAGCTTTGCTAGGAAGTCTTCTGTTTCTTTGCTCCACATCGCTTTTGTTTCACACCCATCGCCATCTCATGTTTGTTTCTTATCTTCCATTTTTATTTTTATCATTGATGATGATTGACCGTTATTGGCAAAAGGGGAAATTGCTTCCTTTTGTTGTCATGGTCACTTTGCTGATTTTGACGAATTATTATTATGCAGTTCCTAGTTTATTCGCACTAGGCGTTTATGTGATTTTTCAATTTCTTCAACAAGAAAAAGAGCAAAAATTGTCTTGCTTTTTCCAACGAACATTTCCACTTTTTTGTGGTGTTTTGCTTGCGATTCTCCTCACGTCCATTCTTCTTGTTCCTACATTTTTTGCGATTCGTTCAGGACGAAGTGAAAGCGAAAGCATTCCATTATCTCACTTGTTTCTTCCATCTCTTCACATGGAAACCTTTTTTTATGACTGTTATGGCTTAGGACTTTCATTTCTTATGTTCCTTTCTCTTTTTTGTTCCTTTTTTCAAAAGAAGAAAGGACCTCTCTTTTTAACGATTTTTCTTCTTATCCTGACCTTTTCCTCTTTCTTTCTCTTTTTGTTAAATGGTGGGCAATATATTAGAGGAAAAGTGTTATTACCATTCTTACCTCTTTTTACTTATTTGTTCTGTGAGAATTTTCCTCATTTGACTGCATTCAAAAAACATCGCTTTCTATTGTTGTGTCTTGTGATAAGCGTTGGCTTTTGTATGGGGTATGAGAAAGCAACAACTGTTTTCTTGCCTCTCTTTATTGTGGATTGCTTCCTTTGTCTTCTTTTCCTTTTCTGTCCTAGAAAGTACATTTTGCTTGTTTATTTGGTATTCTTAGCTTTGATAAGTGTAGAAAATTCTCGAGATGATAAACTACAAAATGTGGATGTTCTTCAAGAGAAGCAACAGGTGAAAATTACGAATCTTTTAAAAGGGATGCAACTGAGTCCTCTTTATCGTTATAGTGTTGAAAGACTCGTTTATGTGAATCATGTTTTTCTTTCCAATTCTTCCACACCTTTTGTTTATTCTTCACTCTCCAATCAGGCCTATCAACAGTTTTATCAAAACTTTTTTCATGCCATTCCCAATCGCAATAAATTGATGTTAACATCTGATATGAATTTGTTCTATGATACATTGATGGGGGTTCGCTATCGCTATGGGGATGCTTCTTCTTTTGGCTACCGACAAATAGAAGAAAATTTATACGAAAATCAATTTGCTTTTCCAATTGTTTATGGAAACAGTCGACTATTAAGAAAAGAAGCTTATGATACGCTTTCCAGTGAAGAAAAAATGGAAGCACTTCTCGTGTATACGGTCCAAGAGGGAAAAGGAAAGACGCATTTTACTTCTCAACTCCAACAAATTCCTTTTCCACTCTTATTGGATGAAGAACAAAAAGAACAACTGCATTGGCAGGAAAAAGAGGGAAAAATCATTCTGCAACCAGATAAAAAAGTACATTTCTCAGTAAAGTTACAAGAGGGACTGCAAGATAAAATTGTCTTTTTAAGACTGCAGATTGAGAATGAAACGTCTTGTCAAAAAAAAGACCGATTTATTAAAATTGCCCAGCAAACGAATTTAATTACTTGTAAGAATCATCTTTATAAAAATGAGAATAAAACGTTTGACTTTCTTCTGCAGGAAGCGGGTGATCGAATAGATGTGACTGTTGGAAAGGGAAAATATGTGATTGATAAGGTCGAAGTTGTTCAAATTCCAACGCAAACGTTTCAAGAGGATGTTTTAGGAAAAATCCTCCCGGAAAATTTTAAAGTGAATGCCTCTTTTGATACGATGTCATTTGATCTTTCTATGAATCAAGATGGCTATTTTGTATCTTCTATTCCTTATGATGAGGGCTTTCAACTGACTGTAGATGGAAAAGAAGTGAGCCTTGAACAAGTGAATGAAGCCTTTTTAGGCGCACCACTGACGAAAGGGAGCCATCATCTTGTGTTATCTTATGTTCCGAAAGGCTATGTTGTTGGTAAAATCATGACTGGTGTGGGAATTGTTCTCTTTTTCCTCCTCTTTGGAAAAGAAAAATTTATTGCCTTGCGTAAAAAACGAGAAAATGATAGAATAAAAGAGAAGTATCAGCAAGCGAGGTGATTCTTTTGAACAATGATGAAACAATCCGCTTTAACGTACAAGATGTAACTAAATATGAAACGAAAGAGATTTTAGAGGAAGTTTATCAATCTTTAAAAAAAAGAGGTTATAATCCAATCAATCAGCTCGTCGGGTATTTGATTAGTGGAGACCCTGGGTATATCTCTAGCTATCAAGATGCTAGAAACAAGATTCAACAATTAGACCGAGCAAAGATTGTGGAGGTTCTTCTAACTGAGTTCATGGAATGAGATATTTAGGACTGGATTATGGGACTAGAACATTAGGGCTGAGTATCAGCGATGCAACAGGATTGATTGCTCGAAGTTATGATGTTCTTCGTCACCAAGAAGATCCAAAGCAATTACTGGAATCCTTAAAACCTATCGTGCAGACTGAACAAATTGATGCTTTCGTCTTAGGATTTCCTAAGAATATGAATAATACAGTTGGACCAAGAGGGGAAGCAACCTTGTCTTTTCAAAAGCAATTAGAAGAGATGTTCCATCTACCTGTTTATTTGATGGATGAAAGGCTTTCAACGAAAGAAGCAGAAAGCGTTCTTATTCAAGGAAATGTGCGAAGAGAAAAAAGGAAAAAAGTCATTGATGCCGTCGCTGCTGTTATTATATTACAAGAATTTTTGGATAAAAGGAGAAATGAAAATGGAAAAGAATAAGTTTATACTAACGGATGAAAATGGAAAGCAAACTGTTTATGATGTGTTATTTACTTTTGATAGTGAAGAAACAGGAAAAAGTTATATTGCCTATACGGACAATTCGAAAGATGAAACAGGAAATATTCAAGTTTATGCTTCTATTTATCACCCTGAAGATGAAAATACAAAATTAGAGCCAATTACGACTGAAAAAGAATGGAAAGTGATTGAAACCATTTTAGAAACGATTCAAGAAGAAATCAAAAAGCAGATGGAAGATGGAACATTGCCAGCAAGTGGTGTAACAGAATAATTGTAAACTAACTGTAAATATACATTGTATTTACAGTTTTTATTTGCTTCTTTTTTGATTCGTGCTATGCTTATAAATAGAAAGAAGGTGTAGCCTATGGAAGATTGGGAATCAGAAATTGATAAGCAAAGTAAGGCGCCAATTGTTGTAATTGTCTTATTGGTTTTAGTTGTATTAGGATTAGTAGGCTATATCTGTTATGATAAAGAAATTATTTTTCAAAAGAAGCAGCCTGTAAAGGTTGAAAATCAAATCAAAAAAGAACCTTTAGAGGAGCTTTATATTGAAAGCGACTTTGTACAAAAGTATTATCAAATTTATCGGGAAGATACTTGTTTAAAAGAAACTTATTATGCACAGTTAGAAAATAGTTATCCTGCGAAACTTTATATGACTTATCTTCAACTTGCTAATGATGCAATGAAAAGTTTAGACTGTGCGGTTATAGAAAATGAAACGATTGAAAATGCGGAGTTTTGTGGGAAATATGAAGATGCGAAACAGACGTCGTTTCTTGAAGAGGATACATTTTATCGAAAATATCGTGAACTTTTTGGTCAAAAAGCAGCTTATGAATTGAATGACTTTGAAATTGGTACAGGACTCTATCATTACGATGCTAAGAATAGTGGGTATGTTTTTTATGGAAAAGAAACAGAAACAAGTTGTATGGCTGGAGAAGTTTCTTTGGAACGAGCAACTTTAAAAGGAGATACTTTAACCATTTATACAAAAGTTGATAACCATTCTTTAGAAGATGATACGAAAGCAAATAAGGAAATTACTTATATCTTAGAAAAGGAAAAAGAAACAGGAAACTACATTTTCAAGAGTCGAAGAGAAAAAGAAATCAATGCCTTAGAAAATGAAGAATGAAAACTGGAAGAAATTGCCAGTTTTTAATTTTTTATCAAAGTTTTTTGCATTAGTCAAGAAAAAGTAGACAAAAATTGAAAAGTAGAGAGGGGGATTAATAAAAGTTAATCCTCTTTG
>CANQOD010000016.1 GCA_947625395.1 uncultured Bacilli bacterium | reverse complement strand
CACGCGAGCTGGGTTCAGAACGTCGTGAGACAGTTCGGTCCCTATCCGTTGTGGGCGTAGGAAAATTGAAGAGAGCTATCCTTAGTACGAGAGGACCGGGATGGACCTACCTCTGGTGTATCTGTTGTAACGCCAGTTGCAGCGCAGAGTAGCTATGTAGGGAATGGATAACCGCTGAAAGCATCTAAGCGGGAAGCCAACTTTAAGATGAGTTTTCCCATGTTTTATACAGTAAGATTCCTCAAAGACGATGAGGTTGATAGGCTGGAGGTGGAAGCATAGTGATATGTTGAGCTGACCAGTACTAATAAATCGAGGATTTAATCCCATTGAATAATTTGATGAACACAATATCTATGTTTTCAGAGAACAATTTCTCTCATTATTTTTCTTGGTAACGATAGCAGAGTGGGTACACCTGTTCCCATCCCGAACACAGAAGTTAAGCACTCTAACGCCGACGATAGTGTATGCGAAAATAGGAAGTTGCCAAGATTTTTTTTGTGTTCAATTTTTTTGTATAAATTTCCTCGTCTACTTCCATATTAAGAATAGGTGATTTGTTTTGAGAAAAGTATTAGTAATTATTGGTTCAAGACGAGAGGGAAATAGCCTTTTGCTTGGAAAAAGGATTGTATCAATGATAAAAAACATGCGCATTCCTGTTTCCTATATTGTTCCTGGAAATCAAAAAATTTATTTATGTACAGGTTGTATGGATTGTGATCAGAAAGGTGTTTGTGATTTTCAAGATGATATGGAAAAAAATATCCAGCTAGTCCAAGAAGCTTCTCTTCTCATTTGGATTAGTCCTGTTCGATGGAATTTGTTGTCTTCTGATATCAAAGTTTTTATGGACCGTTTGAATCCTCTTTATGCAAGTCATGCCTTAGAGGGCAAAAAAAGCATTCATATTGCTATTGGTGCAGAAGGAAAAGAAACTTATAGTAGTGAGGGCGCAATCACTTCTTTAGGTTCTTTTCAAGAAAGTGCAAAAATGGACTGTATCGGACACTATACTTTAAATGATTGTTTACAGGTGAAAGACCAAAAAAGACAAGAAGAAAAAGTCCGTTTTCTCTTAAATCAAATCAAGAAGCAAATTGAAACTTTGTAAAATTTGATAAAAAGAATAGAATTGCTTGTAACAATTCTTTTTTTATTGCTATAATAATGAGTAGGAAATAAATACGAGGTGAAAAAATGAATTACAAAATCACATCTTACAGTGAAAAAGATACTATCGAGTTAGCTCAAAATATTGAATCTGAAAAATTTCCAAATATGGTCATTTGTTTAATGGGAGATTTAGGCAGTGGGAAAACTGTTTTTACGAAAGGCTTTGCCTCTGCTTTAGAAGTCGAAGAAGAAGTAACTTCTCCAACGTTTAATATTATCAAAGAATATGAAAGTGGAGAAATGCCCCTTTATCATATGGATGTGTATCGGCTAGATACAGGAAAAGATAAACTTGGTATTGAAGACTACTTTACCAAAGGTGGTATTACCATTATTGAATGGGCAGATATGATTGAAGAACTGTTACCTGAAGAACGTTTAGAAATCAAATTGCGTATGAGTGGAGAAGATGAAGATACAAGAATCATCACCATTACTCCTTATGGAAGTCAATATGAAGATTTATGCGAGGCTGTCTTATGACAGTCCTTTATTTAGATACTTCCTCTAGCTTATTTTGTGCCGCCCTTTATCAAGATGGAAAAGTTACACAACAAATCAGAAAGAAACTAGAAAAAGAAATGTCCAAAGAAGCCTTGCCACTTTTAAAAAAACTCTTAGAAGATGCGAAAGTCGCTCCTCAGAAAGTCGATCAATTATTAGTTTGTAATGGTCCTGGTTCCTTTACAGGAATTCGAATTGGCATGACGATTGCGAAAGTTTATGCATGGGCTCTACAAAAAGAAATCACGATGGTATCTTCTTTAGAAGCCATGGCTGCTTCTATTTCAAGTGAGAGAGTCCTTTCACTAATTGATGCAAGACGTGGTTATGTCTATGGTGCTCTTTATGAAGAAAATAAGCCCCTCATTCAAGAGGGATACTATTTATTGACAGAACTTTTGGAACAAGCAAAGTCTTATGCTCCTTACCAAATTGTCAGTCAAGATTCTTTCGATGCCTTAACCGTTGTCCCTTATCAGCCTGATTTTCAAAAGATAATTACGCTTTATGCCAAACGGGAAAGCATTTCTCCTCATCTTGCTAATCCTTGTTATTTAAAGAAAACAGAAGCTGAGGAAAAACAAAATGGGTAAGATTCTACAAGGGAAAAATCCACAAGGAAAAGTGGAAAACGATGCCGTTGGCTTTCTAACATTGTGGAAAAAGGAATCGCAAAATCCTTTTCTTTTTTATCTTGTCTATCAAGAAGAGGAGAGGGTAGTTGGATATCTTCTCTATACAAAAATCTATGAGCGTATGGAAATTGAACAATTTTTCGTTCATGAAGATTATCGGAATCAAGGAATTGGAAGTGCACTTTTAAAGGAACTGCTTCAAGATGCTAAAAAAGAACAAGTTGCCAATATCACTTTAGAAGTCAAGGAAAACAATCAGTCAGCTCTTCATTTATACCAAAAGTTTGGCTTCCAAGAAGTTTCGAAGCGAGAGAATTATTACCACGGCACTGATGGTCTTCTGATGATGAAAGTCCTATAGTTTTTAACAAATTGTTAAAAACTTTTTCTTTTTGGTTGACAAGCTTCTCTTTTTCTCTTAAACTTAAATTGTATTAATACAAATAATACAATTAAGGAGGAACTATGATACAAATCAAAAAGCTCAGTAAATCTTTTGGCAAAACAAAAGTTCTCAATCAATTGTCTTGTCAAATTGATGATAACTGTATTTATGGTTTGGTAGGTGCCAATGGGGCTGGAAAATCTACTTTATTACGAATTCTCATTGGAATTTATCAAAAAGAAGCAGGGAGTATTCAAGTGGATGGAAAAGAATCCTTTGACGATGAGACAGTGAAACAGAAAATGGTCTTCGTTCCAGATGATTTATATTTTCCCAATAATTATACACTGCTTGACTATGCCCAATTTTATGAAAGCTTCTATCCAAAATTTGATAAAAAGCGCGTTAGAAAGCTTGCCGAGCAATTGCATTTAGATTTGCATACTTCTTTAGAAAGCTTTTCTAAAGGAATGCGAAGACAATGTGCTCTCATTTGTGCCCTGGCAACCAATGCGCAATACTATCTTTTTGATGAAACTTTTGATGGGCTGGACCCTGTCGTAAGAAATTTTATGAAAAAACAATTGGCCAATCAGATGAGTCAACAAAAGATGACCATTATTATGACCAGTCACAACTTAAGAGAATTAGAAGACATCTGTGACCATTTAGGACTGCTGTATCAAGGAGGTATTCTCTTTGAAAGCGAAATTGACCAGCTCAAAACAAATATGTATAAAGTCCAAATCTCTTTCAAAGAGGCTTTCGATGAAACAAAATTTAAAGATTTTCATCTCTTGAGTTACAAGAAAAATGGGAGCGTGGCCACCTTGATTCTTCAAGATGAAGAACAGACAGCCAAAAAGAAATTAAAAGCAATGCACCCACTTCTTCTTGATTTTCTACCACTGACCTTAGAAGAAGTATTTATCTATGAAATGGAGGTGTTAGGTTATGCATTTGAAAACATTCTTTCAGCCTAAATACTTTTATCAAAACTTAAAAAAATCCAAAGCGATTTTAGTGTTGTTTCTTTTCTTATTTCCACTTATTTTAGCCCTTAGTCATCTGACGAATCTAGTGAATGGTGTAGTGGATTTCTTTTCCAATAACCTATTTGGAAATATCATGATGTTTGTCTATCCAATCACCTTATCTTTCTTATTATTCTCCTTTGTTTTTCAAAAGCGAAAAGTCGATTTTATGATGAGTTTACCACTTTCTCGAAAACAAATTTTTATCACCAATACGATTACAGGAATCTTTGTTATTTTAATGACATTCATTCTATATATTTGTTTTCTTTTCTTATTTGCAGCGTTTGGACATCAAATGATTTCCTTTTCCTATTTAGTAACCTATCTCCTTTATATGATTTTAGGTTCTCTCTTTCTTTTTCTACTGACCAATTTAGCGATTAGTTTAGCAGGCAATTTTTTAACCACTCTCGTTCTGATTTTACTTCTTTTACTCTTCTTCCCAGTCAATACGTTTCTTTATCGCGTAATGATGACAGAACCACATCGTATGGTTGTTTTCAACGATACGACTATCAAAGTCAAAAACTACGATGACTGTGAAGCTTATCTCGGAATCAAAGACTGTCAAAAGCAACAAAAAAACGGTACTTATTATACCGATTTACAAAAAGGTATTTCGACGACGCATTCAATTCCTATTCAAAATATCGTCAATTTAGAACGGTATCCAGCGCAAATCCCAAGTGGTATTTTCCTAAAGACTTTTCTTCTTCTCTTTGTGTTCTTCTTCCTAGGCGTCTTTGCTTTTCAAAAAAGAAAAATGGAACACTGTGAAACTTCTTTTGCCTCTTTCCATCTCCATAGTTTTGTCAAATCCTTAACCATCGTTCCCATCTTTTTCTTGCTCTTTCTCCTGGATGTTTCTTTTCAACATATTTGGCTTGCCCTTTTAATTATAGCAGCTTATTTCTTCTTGTATGACTTCATTACCCGAAAGAAAGTGACCCATTTTGCACTTTCCCTTGCCTATTTTGGTATCACGTTCTTGTTCTGCCTTGGTTGCTTTCAATTCTTAAAATATCATTTAGAAAAGAAGATGCTACCATCCTCTGATTCTATTTTAGAAACACTCCATGTAGAAGAGATTACGGGCTTGCAATTTTCCTTTGCCTCTTCTGATGCATTCAATGTATTACGGGGATATGACCTTTCCAACATAACGTTTCAAAACAAAAAAATCATCAAAAAGTTCTTATCGTATGCCTTTTCCATTCCAACGTCTGCCACTTATCGTGAAACATACGCTTATACACTGCTTTTAAAAAATGGAACGTATTATCGAGGCTATCTTTATTTAGCAAGTGAGGATTGGCAAGCACTGAAAAAGATGCTACAAGAAAGTCAAGAATTTCAAGATTATTTATCTGTTCAAGGCAAACAAATTTTAACCCTTTCTAGCAACAATCAACATTATCGATTACAAGAGTTAACAACTTCGCTTTCTTCTATCCAAAAAGTATTAAAAGGAAAAGAATATCCAATCGCCACAAATGGAACAGAGACTTTGACTGTTACACTTTATCGGGACCAGCAACACGCTCTTGAAACTGTTTATGTTCCTTATCAGGAAGCCCCAAATCTTGCCAATGAATTGTTAAAGAAGAATAATCAACACTTACAGGATATCTTAAAAACAAAGAAGATTCTATCCATCACAACCATAGAGAATAGAACCTTAAGAAATACCAAAATAGATAGCAAAAATTTTGAAAAAATGGTATCCTATATAAAGAATCAAGATGCAATCGATGTTCGTCAAAAATATCTCAAATTTTATGTCACCATCGATAATGATGAAATGTATGATTACTATACCAATGATTTCAATCTTTTAAAGGACTTTCCAATCCTTACCCAAGAATAGAGGTGATAAAATGAGTTGTGAAATGTTGATTTTAGACTATCAAGGAAGAAAACCAATTTATCAACAAATCGAAGAACAAATTGAACGATACATTGCCCTTGGTATTTTAAAAGAACAAGAAGCACTACCCTCTATTCGCGAACTCGCTAGCTACTTAGGTATCAATCCAAATACAGTCAAAAAAGCGTATGATTCTTTAGAAGCAAAGAAGTTGATTGTGACGATTTCGACCAAAGGCTGTTTCGTTTCTCAAGAAATCCAACAAGCAAAAAGCGATAAAATGACGCAGATTTATGAAGAAATCAAAAGAAATATCGAAGAATTGAAACAGTTTGGAGAATCAGAAGAAACGATTCATAAACAGATTACAAAACTTTTGAAAGATTAACGAAAAAAAGACTCTTTTCATAGAAACAAAGAGTCTTTTATGTTAAAATAAGAATGAAATGAAAGAGAAGTGAAGCTCATGAGTCAAAAGAAAGACACTTATATTTTAGGCATTGAAAGTAGTTGTGATGAAACGAGTATTGCTGTTGTGAAAAATGGCACGGAGTGTTTGGCGAATATTGTTTCTTCGCAAATTGCCATTCATCAAAATTATGGAGGGGTGGTTCCTGAAATTGCTTCTCGTGAACATATTAAAAATATTACGATTGTCCTGGAAGAATGTTTGAAAAAAGCCCATCTAACAATGCAGGAGATTGATGCAATTGCGATTGCATATGGGCCAGGACTGATTGGTTCTTTGCTGGTAGGCTTAGAGGCAGCAAAGACGCTTGCTTATCTTTATAACAAGCCTTTAATTCCTGTTCATCATATCGCTGGCCATATTTATGCGAACAGTTTTGTGAAACCTTTAACGTTTCCACTTCTTGCTTTAATTGTCAGTGGGGGCCATACAGAACTTGTTTGGATGAAAGACCATTTCTCTTTTCAAAAGTTAGGAAGTACGTTGGATGATGCGGTTGGCGAGTGTTACGACAAAGTGGCAAGAGTGATTGGCCTTTCTTATCCAGGAGGGCCACTTTTAGATAAACTTGCTTTCGAGGGAAAACCTACTTATTCACTTCCACATCCGTTAGATGATGAGAGCTATAACTTCAGCTTTAGTGGACTAAAAAGCGCAGTCATTCATTTGTATCATCAATGTGAGCAAAAGGGGGAGACTTTGCGCCAAGCAGATTTAGCGGCTTCTTTTCAAAAAGTCGTCGTGGAAACTTTAATCAAAAAAACAAAGAAAGCGCTCCAAGATACTGGTTGTCGAAATCTGATTATTGCTGGAGGTGTTTCGGCTAATCAAGGACTTCGAACAGCTGCGATAGAACTTGGCAAGGAGTTACAAGTAGAGGTGTCTATTCCACCGCTTTCGTACTGTACTGATAATGGTGCGATGGTCGCAAGTGCTGGCTATTATGCTTATTGTCTTGGAAGACGTGCTGATTTATACTTAAATAGTCAATCACAAGAAGAATTAAAATAGGAGGATTCAAAAGATGTCAAAGTTATTAACAGGATTAAAACCAACTGGAGAATTTACATTAGGAAATTATATTGGAGCGATTGTTCCACTGGTCAAACTACAAGATGATTATGATGAAGTATTTCTATTTGTTGCGGACTTACATGCGTTAACTGTGTATCAGGACCCCAAAGAATTAAGAGCCCGCATTCGTAAATTTATTGCGATGTATATTGCTTGTGGGGTCGACCCAAAGAAAACAACGATTTACCTCCAATCTGAAAATCCTTATATTCCAGCGATTTCTTGGTTGTTAGAGTGTACAACACAGTTTGGAGAAGCAAGCCGGATGATTCAGTTTAAAGAGAAGAGCAAACAAAATGCCAATTTTTCAGTGGGCTTATTGACCTATCCAATTTTAATGGCTGCGGATATTTTGTATTGTGATACGAATGATGTTCCAGTTGGTATTGACCAAAAACAACACGTGGAACTGGCACGAGATGTGGCAGAACGCTTTAACCATAAATATGGAGAGACGTTTGTTTTGCCACAGCCTTATATTGCCAAAGAGGGAACCAAAATCAAGGATTTAAAAGACCCTACTAAAAAGATGAGCAAATCAGAAGAAAATCCGCAGGGCGTCATTACCATGTTCGATACAAGAGAAGTCATCACTAAAAAAATCATGCGTGCGACAACAGATAGTGAGATGGATGTGCATTTTGATGAAGACAAAAAACCAGGTATTTCGAATCTTTTAAATATTGCTTCTGCTTTAAGCGGTCAAAAAATTGCTGAAATTGAACAACAATTTGTCGGAAAAAATTATGGTGAATTGAAGCAATATGTGGCAGAGATTGTCGCCACAAAACTAGAAGCGATTCAAGCACGTTATGAAACCTTATTAAATGGAAAAGAATTAGATGCCATTTTGGACCAAGGAATTCAAAAATCGATTCAATTGGCCAAAGCAAAATATGAACAGATGAAAGAAAAAATGGGTGTTGTACGATAAGGATAAGTCCTTTTAAAAAGAGAAAGAATGAGGCAATATGAAAAAGAATATTCACGTGATAAAAGGAGATATTACCACGCTTGCTGTCGATGCCATTGTGAACGCTGCGAATCGCTCTTTGCTGGTTGGTGGTGGTGTGGATGGTGCGATTCATGCTAAAGCTGGAAGAAAATTGGAAGAAGCTTGCCGAAAATTAAATGGTTGTGCGGTAGGGGAAGCCAAAATGACACCTGGATTTCTTTTGCCTGTAAAAGCAATTATTCATACTGTTGCGCCTCAGTGGTATGATTGTCAAAAGTCAGAACAAGAAAAAGAACAACTATTGAAAAACTGTTATGTTCATGCTTATCGTTTAGCGAAAGAGAATGATTTGAAGACCATTGCTTTTCCCTGTTTAGGCGCTGGTATTTATCAAGTGCCTATCGAGGTAAGTGCCAAAGTAGCGATTGATACTGCCTTAGAATATAGTGATTCTTTTGACCAAATTTTTCTTGTTTTACAGAAAAAGATGCCCAATGTTATCAAGCGTATTTTCTTCATCGAAACAGTTGAGCCTTTTTGCTTATTTTGAAATAGTTTCATAAGACAGGAAAGCAGCCCATTCTTAAAAGCTGTTTTTTTTGGTCCGTTTTTAAATTGTTGTTCTTTCTCAAGCCTGTGTTTCTTTTGTCCACGCTTAAATTGTTGTTCTTTTTTAAATTTGTGTTTCCTTTCTTGCCTTTAAAATCTTGTTTGCTTTCTTCCATCGCTTTGCTTCTGTCTACTCTTTAGAGCCTTTTTTCTTTCTAAATGAAACACATTTCTTCTTCGTTGAAAGTGCTTTTTCTCTTGTTTTTTCAAGGAAAAAGGCATTTTCTTTGTTCTCTTTCTTCCAGTAAAATCAATTTTCAAGATGTATTTTGTCGATATGTGATATAATACTTATTGTTATGAAAGTGAGGCGTTTTAAAAAAATGAGTACATTCAATCATAACTATGAATATTATCCACATCCAAAAATTAATCATTTAAGTGAATTACTAACTTTAGCCCTTGAACATCATGCGGACCAAGTGGCCTTTAGTTATAGCGAAAATCATGTCAAAGTCAAAAAAACATATCGAGATGTCTATCAAGATGTTACTGATTTAAGTGGATACTTTTCAAAGAAATATAAAAAGAAACACATTGCTTTAATTGGAGAGAATAGTTACAATTGGATAATTACTTTTTTAGCAATCGTTCTAAGTGGCAATGTTTGTGTAGTTCTCGACAAAGATACCAGTCAACAAGACTTGGTTCAGTTCATGAAAAAAAGTGATACCAAAATTATCTGTTATTCTCCAACTTATAATTTATTTGTTCGAACCATGCGTTATCAAGCCATTCCCATCGATACGTTAGATGCTTATCAAAAAGAGGGACACAAAGTAGGCAAGCATAGTGCCTCGGATGCATCCAAAGAGGCCGTTCTTTTCTTTACTTCAGGAACGACGGGTGCCAATAAGGCAGTGATGCTTACAGAAGAAAATATTGTTCGTGATATTTATGGTGCCTCTTCTTTATTTAAACCAAACGGTTCTGTCGTTAGTTTATTACCATTCCATCATGCCTTTGGTTTTGTCACTGCGATTTTAATGCCGTTTTACTATGGCGTAGAAGTCTATATCAATCAAAGTTTAAAATATGTGCTTGATGATTTAAAAGACAATCAGCCGGATACGATTTTTGTTGTCCCAGCCTTTATTGAAACCTTTTATCGACAGATTTTTAAAACGCTCCGTTCCAAAAAGAAAGAAAAACTCGTGAAACACATGATTCGAATCAGCAATCAGTTATTAAAATTCAATATTGATTTAAGAAAGAAGTTGTTCAAAGAGATTCTAAAGGAATTTGGCGGCAATCTTCATTACATCATTTGTGGTGGTGCTTATTTGGATAAAAAATATGTTCAGTGGTTCAGAAGTATCGGCATTGAAATTTTAAATGGATACGGAATTACCGAATGTTCTCCGGTTGTATCTGTCAATCGTAATTTCTATTATAAAGATGGAAGTGTTGGACAGCTGTGCCGAGATGTAGAAGCCAAAATCATCGATGGTGAGATTTGTATCCGTGGAGATATTGTCATGAAAGGCTACTATAAAGATAAGAAAGCAACGAATGCAGTTTTGCGGGATGGCTATTTTTATACCGGTGATTTAGGTTACCTAGACCAAGATGGTTTTCTCTTTATTACAGGACGAAAAAAGAATATTATCATTTTAAGTAATGGGGAAAACATTAGTCCCGAACAGATTGAAAGTGAGCTATTGAAATATGAGGAGATTCAAGAAGTCATTGTCTATGAAGAAGCGAATCGACTCATTGCTGCCATTTATCCAACCGATGCCTATTTAGCAAATCAAGAATACTTTGATATGCTCATAGAACAGTATAATCGAGGAAAAGCCAAACATCATCAAATTGCCATGGCCAAGTTAAGAACCTGTGAATTCAAAAAGAATCATAATGGGAAAATTTTAAGAAATCAAGTAAGAGAGGAAGTTTAGTATGAAAGAAGAAGTCATTCATTTAATCGCAGAAGTATTAGAAATAAAGGAAGAACAAATTCATGAGGATACCAATTTTATCCAGGATTTAGAGATGGAATCTTTAGATTTTGTAGATTTAGTCGCTGCCTTTGAAAAAAAATATCATATTGAAATTTTAGATAAGGATATTAAGACACTTCAAACGGTAGGGGACCTCATTCAATATATTGAAAAGAAACATGTGTAAGCTCTATATTCTCAAAAATCGTTCGGCCAAAGAGATGCTTCATGAAGTGCTTCAAGAACAGGGCATTACCGATATCATCGTTTATAATGCGTACGGAAAACCGTTCTTAAAAAACAAACCATTTTATTTTAATATGAGTCACTGCCTATCTTACAGCATCTTGGCGATTTCAAGCAAAGAAATCGGCGTTGACATTGAAAAAATAACCATGCGTAAAAACGTTTTAGAGCGCATCTGTAACGAGGGTGAAAAACAAAGAATTCAAACCGCAGAAGATTTTACAAAAGTATGGGTGAAAAAAGAAAGCTATGTTAAATATCTTGGAATTGGCCTATCGTATGGACTCAAAAACGTGGATACTTTAAAGTTAAAAGACTTTGTTGTGCAAAAAGTAGACGATTATTACATTGCTGTTTATGGAGAAGATTTATCCAAGATGGAGGTTGTGTTTAGATGAATTTACTTTACTGTGGAGATGTGCATATTTTAGATGGACTGGTGATTTCGATTCTATCGATTCTCAAAAATACCCAAGAGGAGATTCATGTGAACGTCTTGACCATGCGTTATCAAAATGAAAAGGAAGTGTATCAACCGCTTTCTTTCCAGCAAATCAAGATTCTTGATGAGATTGTCAAACAAAAGAATCCCAAGAATTTTGTGCATTTAATTGATGTGACGGAGGAAGTGATGAAGTGTCTACCTCAAGCAAATCGCAATACGTGGTTCACTCCTTATTGCATGTTGCGACTCTATGCGGATTCTATCCCGGAAATTCCTGATAAAGTCCTTTATTTAGATAATGATGTTGTCTGTTTGAAAAATCCGAAAGCGTTTTATCAAATCGATAATACCAACTATGAATTGGTTGGTGTACTCGATTATTACGGCTGTCATTTTTACAAAAAGAACCCCTTTCAAAAGCACTATATGAATTCGGGTGTATTACTCCTTAATTTGCCACTGATTAAAAAGACAGGCTTGTTTCAAAAATGCCGGGAAATGTGTCGAGATAGAAAAATGTTGTTACCTGACCAGTCAGCACTCAATAAGTATTGTCAAAAAAGGCTCCTTGTTTCCCGTATTTATAATGAACAGAAACAAGAAACGGAAGAAACAGTCTTTCGTCATTTTAGTACCACTTTTAAGTTTTGGCCCCATTTTGCGACGCAGACCATTAAACCATGGCACATTGAAGCTTTGCACGACATCCTCAAAGTCCATTGTTTTGATGATGTGTTAGAAGAATATCAAAAAATAATGATTCGAATGAATGAAGAAAAAGCACATGAAAGGAGTGTTGAATCATGAAACAAGTCATTCCCATCTTTTTTACCGTTGACCAAGGATATGTTCCTTATTTATCTGTCGCGATGGCATCTTTAATTGAGCATGCCTCTTCAGACTATCAATACCATATTCATGTGATTTATGAATCCCTTACAGAAGATGCGATGAAGAAGTTGAAAACACTTGAGAAAGAGCATGTGAAAATTCTGTTTTCTGAGATGAAAACGGGGTTAGAAAGTATCACCAATCGAAAGGAAAATTTTTTAAGGACGGAGTATTTTACATTAACCATTTATTTCCGGCTTTTTCTTCCATCGATGTTTCCGGAGTATGATAAAGCGATTTATATTGATAGTGATACTTGCATTCTAGGAGATATTTCTCAATTCTATCAAGTGGATTTAGGAACGCATTTATTTGGTGGTTGTAAGGATATTTCTTGTCAAGATAATGCGATTTTGTGTACGTATTTCAAAGAGAATGCTGGTGTTTGTATTGATGAGTATATAAATTCAGGTGTGTTACTCATGAATATGAAAAAGTTAAGAGAAGTCAACTTTGAACAACATTTCTTAACTTTACTCAATCGTTATCATTTTGATACGGTTTGTCCGGACCAAGATTATATCAATGCGATGGCTTATGGACAGATTCTTTATTTATCAAATGAATGGAATGCGATGCCAACCAAGGGAAAGCATCTTATCAAAAATCCAAAGATTATTCATTATAATTTGTTTTTTAAACCTTGGCACTATGACAACATTGACTATGCAGACGCTTTTTGGAAGTATGCCAATCAATCTTTATTTAAAGAGAAAATTCGAAAAGAAAAGGAAAACTATACCAAAGAAAAACAACTAGAAGATGAAAAAAAGTTTAATCAATTGATTGAAAGAACTTCGCAAATCATACAAGGGGATACCACTTTTAAAAGCGTGTTTGAGAGCGGCTTAGAAAAAAGAATTTAGGTGGCGTCTAAAAAAAGAACTCGTTTCATGACGATGTGTGCCCCTTGAATGAAATGAAAGGAATATGTGGTTAAAATGATAATTGGTGGAAGTAAAAAAGAAGTGATTGCCAACATTCAAAAGAATGTGCAACACAAAGAATGGAATCGAAAAGTAGAAGTCAATGACCCTGTTTTCAGTGAAAAAGAACGGGAAAAGGCTTTTAAAAGATTTTATGGACTACGTAAACATCGAGTTCTCTATTTTTTCGAAAGTAGATTTGCATATCTTTTTGTGGATATATTAGGAAGAAAACTGAATCAATCAATTCAAATTGAGGGATTAGAAAATCTAAGCAACATACAAGGTGGGGCAATTGTGACTAGCAATCATTTTAATCCATTAGACAATATGGCGATTCGCAAAGTCATCAAAAAACAATATAAGAAAAACATCTATATTGTGAGCCAGGAAACCAATTTGGCAATGCCAGGATTTTTAGGATATTTAATGAACAGTTTGCACATCATTCCTCTATGTAAGAGTCCTCATTTTATTGACCAAGTTTTTCGACCTGAACTTCAAAAAGTTTTAGCCAAACACAACTATGTGTTAATTTATCCTGAAGAAGAGATGTGGTTCAATTATCGGAAACCAAGACCTTGTAAAAGAGGGGCTTATCAGTTTGCTGCGGAAGCAAATGTTCCTATTCTTTCTTGTTTTGTGGAAATTGTGGACTTAGAAGAAGATGACAATGAAGAATTTCGACAAGTGAAATATATTGTGCATGTTCTAAAACCAATTTTTCCCAATCCACAGTTATCGGCAAGAGAAAACGGGAAAGC
>CANQOD010000015.1 GCA_947625395.1 uncultured Bacilli bacterium | reverse complement strand
AATGGATAAAGAAGCATAGTAGAGCCTTAGTGATTGTTGGAATCATTTTGATTACTTTAATTGGAGGAAGCTATGCCTGGTTGAAACTAACTGTGATAGGAAAACAGAAGATAACACTTCGAGGAAATAGTTTGAATATTGTTTTAGTAGAAACGAACGGAGACTTAACACTAGAAAATACAATTCCAGTTGTAGATGAAATAGGAAAAATTGGAAATAGTTTCCAGTTTTATATTCAAAATGATAGTTTAGTAGACGTCGATTATGATTTAGTATTAATCGATGATAAAGAAAGACAAGATTCATGTGAAGAATGTGAATTTATTCCATATAATGATATTCGTTATGAATTAAAAAGAGTTAATTTAGATAAGACGGATAGTTTAAGTGAAGATAGAATCATCGACAGTGGCAATTTAAAAAAAGGAGAACAAAATCGAATTTATTATGAGTTGAAAATTTGGTTAGATATTGATGCTGGAAATGAAGCCCAAGGAAAAGTCTTTTATGGAAAAGTCGCTATCAATGCGACTCAAATCAATCAGCCAAATGGCCCAATCCTTGCCAATAATATGATACCAGTTGTATATGATACCACTGATAAGCGCTGGGAGAAAGCGGATATCACTAAAGAATGGTATAACTATGATAAACAGGAATGGGCCAATGCCGTAACAGTGACTGCAGCAAGTCGAAGTGGATATCAACAAGCCAAAGCTGGAGTAGAAGTCAAAATGGCAGATATCTTACAGATGTGGGTATGGATACCACGATATAGTTACACGATTAAAAGTGAAGATGGAACACATTACTATGGGAAGAAAGAAGAAGGACGAAGTGATGAACCAAGTCTAGCCTTACCCGGAGAGATTGATATCAAGTTCATTCGAAAAGATGAAAAAGATGAAAACGGTTCTGCCAAATATACTGGAAAGTATGCCATGAATTGGTATACACCACCTGGGTTCACATTTGGAACAGAAGAACTATCAGGAATTTGGATTGGTAAATTTGAAACAGGATATAGTAGTGGTAATGGAACAGGTGCTGGAGCTGCAAGTGTAGCAGCTGCTCAAAGTGATACAGATGAGCCAAACAAGGCAATTATCAAGCCAAATGTGTATAGTTGGCGCGGAATTCACGTCTCTGTATTAAATTTAATTTCCCGGAAAATGGTCAATGCTGGTAATGTGTTTGGCTTTGATGATACGTATGATAGTCATGCGATAAAAAATACAGAGTGGGCGCTCATCTCATATCTTACCCAAAGCAAATATGGAAAATATGGGAACTCCTTATATACTGGTGTCAATAAAGAAGTCTATATGAATACATATACCAGTCATGTGACAGGCTGTTCCTCAGGTTTACCAAGTGGAGCCATTTCTTCTGCCTGTGGAAATGCTTATGATGTTATGACAAATCGTGGTGGAGGCAAAGGCTATGCTGGAGCCGGTGCAAGTTCAACAGGTAACATCACAGGCATCTATGATATCAATGGTGGTTCATTGGAATACACAATGGGTGTCTTCGATAGACTGACTGGAGTTACAAGTGACAATAATTCAGGCTATACAGGAACTTTAACGGATGGTTCCCATATTGGAGGTCGTGCTTGGCCTGATGCAAAATATTATGATAATTATACAACTAACGTTGCAGGAAACGCCTGTAATGGCAATCCCTGTAAAGGTCACGCTTTAAATGAAACAATGAATTGGTACGGGGATTATTTGTACATGATAAATGTGGGTTCACCATGGTCCTATCGTGGCGGTGGACAAAACGTTACGACAGGTGCTGGTATTTTCACACTCTATAATTCAGGTGGCAATGCAGCCTCTGAAGCATCTTTCCGCCAAGTCTTAACCCCAGTTGCCCAATGATTCTCTTATCACAAAAATTCTCTTGCGAAGTTCATATTGTTATGTTAGAATAAGTCTAGCTGATGTAAAACAAGTGCGAAAGACGGAAATAACAGCTTATTTTCAAGAGACTTTGTGGTAGGTGGAAACAAAGAAATAAAGTTATTTCAAATCACTTTCAAGTGTGCTTTATGGATAAGATAAAGCCGGGCCCTCTCGTTAAAAGGAATGAGATAGAAAATCTATGAATGAAGGTGGTACCACGAAAATGATTCGTCCTTCTGACATAGATTTTTTTCATTAGAAAAAGGATTGACAGCAATCTTATTTTAAGGAGGATATAATGACAAAATTTAAACCTTTAAAAAAAGGACAAATTCATGAAATTGAAATGGAAATGCTACAGTATTGGGATACGATTGACCTTTTAAAACAATCTATTGAAACAAGAGAAGGACAACCCAAGTTTGTTTTCTATGATGGCCCCGCAACAGCCAACGGTCATCCTGGACTTCATCATATGATGGCCAAGTTTTTAAAAGATACATTTTGCAAGTATCAAACAATGCAAGGAAAACAAGTCTATCGTAAAGTAGGTTGGGATACACATGGACTTCCTGTTGAATTACAAGTCGAAAAAACACTTGGTTTCCATAGCAAAAAAGACATTGAAAACTATGGCATCGAAGCTTTCAATAAGAAATGTAAAGAGAGCGTTTGGGAAAATGAAGAATCTTTTTCTCGCTTGACAAAAGAAATGGGTCAATTTATTGACTTAGAGCATCCTTATGTCACTTATGATAACAACTATATAGAAACAGAGTGGTGGATTTTAAAGAAGTTTTATGAGGAAGGATATTTCTATTTAGGGCATAAAATTTTACCTTATTGTACTCGTTGTGGAACCGGACTTGCTTCTCATGAAGTGGCTCAAGGGTACAAAGAAATCACAGCAAATACTGTTATCGTCCCTATGAAAAAGAAAGGGGAAGATGTCTATTTCTTAGTTTGGACAACAACTCCTTGGACTTTGATTAGCAATGTCGCTCTTTGTGTGAATCCGAACGAAGAATATGTTCTTGCTGAAAGCAAAGGAAACAAGTTTATTGTTGGAAAAGCCCTTGCCTCTAAAGTATTAGGAGAAGAATATAAAGTTTTAAAAACATATCTTGGCAAAGAGCTAGAATACATGGAATATGAACAACTCATTCCTAGTTTGACTGTTCCAAAAAAAGCCTTTTTTGTCACCCTTGCTGACTATGTCACTATGGAAGATGGAACCGGAATTGTTCACATTGCTCCTGCTTTTGGCCAAGATGACTATAACGTTGGAAAAGCATATGATTTACCTGTTTTAAATCCAGTTTCTGAAGAAGGAAAATATACAGAAGGACTGTGGAAAGGCCAAAATGTCTTTGAAGTTGATTTAGAAGTCATCAAGTATTTAAAAGAAAATGGCAAACTCTTTAAGAAAGAGAAAATGCTGCATAATTATCCACATTGTTGGCGATGTGATACGCCGCTTTTATATTATGCAAAACCAAGTTATTATTTAGCTGTTACCAAGATGAAAGAAAAAGTCATCGAAAACAATCGTAAAGTCCATTGGTATCCAGCCTATGTGGGTGAAAAACGTTTTGGAAATTGGTTGGAAAATATGAATGATTGGGCCATTTCTAGAAATCGTTATTGGGGTACACCACTTCCACTTTGGAAATGTGCTTGTGGCCATGAAGAAATGATTGGGAGCCGGGAAGAACTAAAAGAGAAAGCAACCTGTGAAGTTGATGTAAAGACAGTTGATTTACATCGTCCTTATGTAGATGATATCCATTTAAAATGTCCAAAATGTGGAAAAGAAATGACCCGTGTAACCGAAGTGATTGATTGTTGGTTCGATTCCGGTTCTATGCCATTTGCTCAATATCACTATCCCTTTGAAAATCAAGATTTCTTTGAAACACAGTTTCCAGCAGATTTTATTTGTGAGGGAATCGATCAAACAAGAGGTTGGTTCTATACGCTTCTTTTGATTTCTACTTTTGTGAAAGGTGTCAGTCCTTATAAAAACGTACTTGTCAATGATTTGATTCAAGATAAGTACGGAAAGAAGATGAGTAAATCCAAAGGAAATATCGTTGAACCATTTACTACTATGAATACGTATGGTGCGGATACAGTTCGTTTCTATTTGCCTTACGCATCACCAGTTTGGACCCCGCTTCGCTTTGATGAAGAGGGACTCAAAGAAGTTTATTCCAAGTACATTTCTACGTTTAAAAACGCTTATTTTTTCTTTGAAATGTATGCCAATGCGGACCGAATTGACCCAAGAGAATATGCAATTCCTTATGAAAAGCGTGACTTGACTGATGAGTGGCTTTTATCAAGACTGCACACCTTGATAAAGGAAGTACGAGAGGCTTATGAGAGTTATGATTTAACCAAAGTGACGCATGCGGTTCTTGATTTCATGAACGATGATTTTTCAAATTGGTATATTCGTATCAATCGTCGTCGTTTTTGGGCCAGTGAATTAACGGAAGACAAAAAAGCAGTTTACTTAACAACCTATGAAACACTGCTTACATTAAGCAAATTGATGGCTCCTATTACGCCGTTTATCTGTGAAGAAATCTATTGTAACTTAACAGAAAAGACATCTGTTCATTTAGAGATGTTTCCAACTTATCAAGAAGACTATATCAATCATGTGATTGAAGAGAAGATGACGTTGGTTCGAGATGTTTGTAGTTTAGGTCGCTTTGCTCGTGAAGATGCGAAAATCAAAGTGCGTCAACCACTGGCTAGCATTCTGCTTCCAAAAGAAAATGAGGCAGTGATTCAAGAACTTTCTTCCTTAATCTTAGAAGAGCTGAATGTCAAAGAGATTCACTATGAAGAGGATATGAGTGCTTACTTAAATTATCACCTAAAACCAAACTTTCGTGTCGTTGGAAAAACGTTAGGTAGTAAGATGAAAGCATTTCAAGAGGCCTTATCTCACTGTGGCATGAAAGAGTTCAAGCAAATTCAACAAGGAACTTATCAGATACAACTAGAGGGAGAAAATCTTTTGGTTACTGAAGAGATGATTCTTCCAAGCTTAGAAGTCAAAGAGGGTTATTTTGCCCAAGGAAATCAAAATACAACAGTAGTGTTAGATACAACGATTACAGAAGAATTGCTTTTAGAGGGATATGCTCGTGAATTTGTTCGCAAAGTGCAAAGCTTACGAAAAGAAAAAGACCTTGTGATTACCGACCATATTCAAATTACTTATTATGGAGAAGCCATGTTGAGTCGTATGATGGAAACGTTTGAAGACTATATTAAAGGCGAAACTTTAGCGGATGAAATCGTTCAAACAAACGAATGTAATGTGGAAGATTTCTTAAATGATTTAAAAGTCAGTATTGAAATTAAAAAAATAGAAAAAGAGGACTAAAAGTGTCTTCTTTTTGTTATAATGGAAGAAAGAAGAAAAGAAAAACACAGTCGCATTTGTATCCCTTATAAAAAACAACGCAATGCTTGTAGAAGAGGATTATCGTTGAAAGATGTAGGAGAAAAAGGGACAATCAAATCGATGTGGATGATGGAGAAAAGAAAAAATGAGCAAGAAAAAGAAAGAAGAAAAAATCATTTATTGTTGGAAATGTGGGTTGGAAAATCCTTCCAAAAATCGGTATTGTAAAGACAAAAAATGTCATGCCAAACTAAAAAAACAAGAACATCCTATTTTTTCTTGGCTCTTTGGAGAAGTGAAAGAGAATACAGAAGAAAACTTAATTGGAACGATTTGTGATTTGTTGGTTCGCTTTTTTAAACTGCATTTGTATGGAGTGACTGTAGGCCTTGCTTTTGCTTTTACATTGGCTGCTACCATCTTTCATTTTGATACTTCTAATGAAGCGACTGTGACTGATAATGAGTATTTTCTTCCTCAAATAGTCGAAAAAGAAGAACAAAAGGAAGAGAAGAAAACACCAACTCTTGAAAAAGTAGAAACGAAAGAGAAAGAAGCCAAGCAGGAGTCAAAACAAGAAACAAAGCCTGCCACAACGACTCCTAAAGAAACCAAATATGATTGTTATGTTGATGAAGATTGGAATGGAACTTATGTTGGAAATGGAATTTGTGAAAGAATTATTACACCTCTTGCTCAAAAGGGCTATTCTTGTCCAACAGGTTATTCTTTAAACGGAACGAATTGTGTAGGCAATGAAGATGTTGAATCTGCTATTCGCTACTATTGTGCTTCGACAGTCGAAGAATACACACAGTCTTATGGTGAACCACCTTGTGGTGACCATACGGATTTGATTATCCAGTCGACTCTTCATAGTGAAGAGGGAACTTGTGATTATAAGCTAATCGACCCTGAAACAATGGAAGCTGCTGCTGGATGTTTCATCTTTCCGGGATATAGAGCAATTCAAAAACAAGGACGCTATTGTTCCTCTTCGGATTTACAACCTTGGGGAGATTATTGTCGCCGCGTAATTCCAGCTACGATTACTTATACTTGTAATAGTGGTGAATTAGTAGGTGATAGGTGTCGTACGATTCAAAGATATTATGGTCGGAAATTAAGTTAAGAAAAAGAACCATAAAGGACTCAAGTCCTCTTCTGTTTGTGGAAAAAAGAGGAGTGCTCACAAGAATTTAAAAAAAGTATATATTAAAGTAGGTGAATCGTCTGAAAAAAAATTATTTTCATGACGATATGTGCCTTGAACGAAGTGAAAGGAATGTGTGGTTAAAATGAAAAAACTGAATGAACTTTATCCAGGACAAAAAGACTGTGCAATCAAAGGAATTAAAATCAATTCCAAGGAAATTGAGCCAGGGGATTTGTTTGTCTGCACGATGGGAGTGACCACTGACCGACATGATTTTATTGATGAAGCAATCGAAAAAGGAGCTAGTGCAGTTGTTGTCAGTCGGGATGTTGGAGAAAAGAAAGTGCCTCTGATTCATGTAGAAAATACCAATGAAGAATTGAAAACGTTGACCCGTCGCTTCTATGATGCGCCAGATGAAAAATTACTGATGATTGGCATTACAGGAACCAACGGAAAAACGACAGTTGCGGAATTGATTTATCAACTCTTAGGAAAACAATGCGCTTATTTAGGCACCAATGGTATAAAATGTCATCAGTTTGAAGAAAGGATTCGAAATACCACTCCTGATGTAGACCGGCTTTACTTATACATGGACCGTTTTGTAAAGGCGGGATGTAAAGTGTTATCGATGGAAACGTCAAGTGAAGCTTTTTTTAGACATCGTCTTGATTTGATACAATATGACCTTGCTGTTTTAACAAATATTACGGAAGACCATTTGAATATTCATAAAACACTGGAAAATTATATTGATTGTAAGTGTCAACTTTTTCGTCAAGTGAAAGAAGATGGCATCGCTATTTTAAACAGCAGTGATTCTCATTTTGAACAGGTTAAAGCCTGTTGCCATTGTCAAGTGTTGACATATGGTTATCGGGAAGAAGATACTTTAAGAATCCTCAACAGCCAAGAAACAAAAGAGGGGATTACCCTTGATTTTGTCTATCGCGGAAAAACCTATCATTTAGAAAGTCCTTTGGGTGGCAGCTTCAATGCCCTTAATTTATCCGCAGTGATTTTAGTGGGCACTGTTTTCTCTCTTTCCATTTCAAAAATTCTTATCAAACTTTCAAAGATTCGCACGATTGCTGGAAGAATGGAAAAACTCGAATTTGGACAGCCTTATCAAATTATTTTAGATTACGCTCATACGCCAGATGCTTTAGATAAAATTTTGTCTTATCTTAATCAAATAAAGACTGGAAGAATCATCACCCTTACAGGAAGTGCTGGTGGTCGTGAAAAAGAAAAACGGCCTGCCATGGGAAAAATTGTCCTTGAAAAATCGGATTTTGTTATTTTTACGATGGATGACCCTCGGGAAGAAGACGTGAATCAAATCATTGATGATTTAATTGGGGATGCCACTGCTACAAACTATATTCGCATTCCTGAACGAAAAAAAGCTATTTTCAAAGCTTTAGAAATGGCGCAGAAAAACGATATTGTTGTCCTTGCAGGAAAAGGACGTGATAACTATATGGCCATTGGAAAAGAATATCTTCCTTATTCGGACTATGAAGTGGTTGAAGCGTATTTTAAGAAGGTGAACAAATGATGGTAGAAAAAGCTTTTCAGTCGCTTTCAGAATCAGAAAAAAAGCTTTATCGTTCTCGCTTGATTGCCTTTTTAGCCAATCCTCCTTTTTCTTTAGAAGACCATGAAACAGAACAAAATGGATTCTCAAGAAAAGAAGATATGGAAAAAGCACTCGATTATTTGGAAACGTTTCAAGAGGAACCACTTTCCACACAGCAAATCATCACCGTTGGAAATCAAGTGAGTGAAAGCCATCCGTATATCTCAAGAGGATATCGCCAGTTTGGAACCTTATTAGAGGAGACGAAAACTCCGATTCCACCCGCAGAAGAAATTCCTCTATTGATGGAAAAGCTTGTCTTTGATTACCAAGAAACCTGGAAAGACTTAGAACCTTTTGCGCGGGAAGCACACTTTTTTACAGACATGATTCGGATTCATCCCTTTGAAGATGGCAATCGTCGTACAGCTTTTTTGTTTGTGAATTTGCATTTACTAAAACAAGGATATGCCCCTGTTTATTTAACAGACAATATTTATAAAGAATACTTAAACAATCTTCATCACTATCGTCTTGATGAGATGACAGAATTGTTTCAAAGACAATCACAACAAGAGGCTCAACAAATAAAAAAATTATTTCAAACCAGTCAGAATAGAAAGTAAGAGGAAGAAAATGAACGAAGTATTAATTCAAAAGGTTGCAAAAGACTTAAATATTACAACCAAACAAGTCAAAGTTGTCTTAGAAATGTTAGAAGAGGGAAATACAATTCCGTTTATTGCACGTTATCGAAAAGAAAGAACAGGGGCTTTGACAGAAGAAGTGATTCGTAAAATTGAAGAAGTGTTTACTTATCAGAAAAATTTACTTGAACGAAAAGAAGATGTCATTCGTTTAATTGATGAAAAAGGAATGCTAACGGAAGAGTTAAAAGAACAAATTTTCAAGGCGCAAAAACTTGTCGAGGTAGAAGATCTTTATCGTCCTTATAAAGAAAAGAAAAAAACCAAAGCCCAGGAAGCCATTAAAAACGGCTTAGAACCGCTTGCGAAAATGATTATGGCCCAGCCATTGCAAGGAAATTTAACCACTTTGGCACAACGTTTTATCCAGGAAAAAGTAAAAACAGAACAAGAAGCTATTCAAGGGGCACAATATATTATCGCTGAGTGGATAAGTGATAATGCTGCCTATCGAAAGTGGATACGAAGATTTTACTATCAAGAGGGGGTGCTGACCGCAAAGCTTAAAAAAGGTGCCCTTGATGAACTTAAAGTCTATGAAATGTATTATGCTTATCAAGAAAGTATCAAAGCAATAAGACCGCATCGGATTTTAGCTGTCAATCGTGGAGAAAAAGAGGGTGTTTTAACCGTAAACATTGCTGTTCCGAAAGAGAAAATTGTGGCTTATTTAGAGAATCATTTGGTGAAAAATCCACACTCTTTTGTTGTCAATACCATTCTTGAAGCGATTGAAGATAGTTTGAAACGACTGATTTTACCTAGTGTAGAACGAGAAGTTCGCAGTGAATTGAAAGAAAAAGCAGAAGAAGTGGCCATTGAAAATTTTGCCTCCAACCTTGAGCAATTGCTTCTTACTCCACCCATCAAAGGAAAAGTTGTGTTAGGACTTGACCCGGCTTTTCGAACTGGTTGTAAACTAGCCGTGTTGGACCCAACAGGAAAAGTCTTAGAAATTGCTGTCATTTATCCAACGGAACCACGAAACGAAATCGCATCTTCTGAAAAGAAAGTTTTAGAATTGATTGAGAAATATGGGATTGAAGTCATTGCCATTGGTAATGGAACTGCTTCTAGAGAAAGTGAAGCCTTTATTGCGAATACTATCAAAAAAGCAAAGCGAAAAGTGGCCTATATCATTGTCAGTGAGGCTGGAGCTTCTGTTTATTCGGCAAGTCCTTTGGCGATACAAGAATTTCCAAATTTAACAGTGGAAAAAAGAAGTGCCATTAGTATTGGCAGAAGACTGCAAGATGCTTTATCAGAACTTGTGAAAATTGAACCGAAAAGTATTGGGGTTGGCCTCTATCAACATGATGTATCGTCTAAAAAACTAGAGGAATCATTAAGCTTTGTTGTGACGAAAACAGTCAATCAAGTGGGGGTCAATGTGAACACTGCTTCCTCTTCTTTATTATCATATGTTTCAGGGCTTACAAAGAAAGTGATTGCTTCGCTTCTTGAAGTGCGCAACCAACAAGGCCGTTTTGAAAGTCGGGAAGAATTGTTGAAAATCAAAGGAATGACGCCACAAATTTATGAACAATCTATCGGATTCTTGAGAATTTTAGATGGTACCAATCCACTTGATAAAACAAGTATCCATCCTGAAAGTTATCCAAAAGTCGAAAAGTTATTGACGTTTTTAAAGGTGACACCGGAGGAAATTGGAAAAGCATCTATCAGTGAAAAGCTGGGGCATTTAAAAAGGGAAGAAGCCCAACAGATTTGTGATTTGGATACCTTTACTTTGGATGATGTTTTAAAGGCATTAGAAAATCCAGGAAGAGATCCACGGGATGATATGCCAAAACCTCTTTTAAAAAGTGATATTTTAAAACTAGAAGATTTAAAAGTAGGGGATGCTTTGCAAGGAACTGTTCGCAATGTTGTTGATTTTGGACTATTTATTGATATTGGTCTTAAAAATGATGGCCTTGCCCATATTTCTAAATTATCCAATGCTTATATCAAACATCCGAGTGAACTTTTTAAAGTTGGTGATATTGTGACCTGCTATGTGGATGAAATTTCGCTCGAAAAAAAGAAGGTTAATTTGAGTCTTTTACCGCGATAAAAAAGGAAAATGGAGCATAATATATTCTAAGGGAGGCCCCCTCTCATTTGACAAAATGCCCATTTTTGTGGTAAAATGATAGCGTTCACTTTTAAAGGAGGAACAAATTATGGGAAAAAAGATAGGCTTGCTTCTCGTCATGATTTCAATGATGATGATTGGAAGTGCTTGTCTACTAGAATATATTGCTTTCAAAGAAACACCTGTTGTGGAAACAAGACATCATGAAAAAGTTACTTTAAAAGATATGATGGAAGCAAGGACACTGCTTGTGAAAGAAAAAGAAGAACAAGTAGAAGAAGAACCAACTGTTACGGAAAAACAAATTGCTATTCAAGAAGTCATCGAAACAAAAGAACCCATCGAAGATGTGACTGTGGAAGTTGCGCAACCAGTTGTGTTTGAAGATATGACTTTAGAACAATTAGGAGAAAAATTAAACCGCTCACTCCATTCCAACATCGCAGGTTATGGTCCAGTGATTGCAGCCATAGCTATTGAACGAGGGATGGACCCGTACTTATCTGTAGCAATTATTCTTCATGAAACAGGTTGTAAGTGGAGTTGTAGCTATTTGGTCCAAGCTTGTAATAATGTGGGTGGACAAAAAGGTGGTCCTTCCTGTAATGGTGGCGCTTATAAAGCGTATGCAACTTTAGAAGAAGGAATCACAGGTTATATGGATAATCTTTATAATAATTATTATGCCCATGGCTTAAATACTGCAGAAACAATTGCCCAAAAATATGTGGGTACATCAAGTTGGTCAGAATGGGTTGCAAAAGTGAACGATTATATTGCTGCGATTCGTGCAGCTTAATGAAAAGTGGATTGACATGGTTGTCAGCCACTTTTTGTTTTTTCTTTTCCAAAATGAAATGATTTATGCTAATCTTATACTAAAGGAGGATTAGCCATGGAAAATGAAACGAAAAAAAGGCCTATCGCTTTGATTGTTATCATTGTTATTTTATCACTTGCCCTGATTGGTGCTGGGTGTTATTTGCTTTATGATAAAACAGTATTAGGAACTGCTGAAGAACAGGAGGAACAAGAAAATCCACAAGAACCAGAAGAAGAGAATCTTTCTTTCACGGATGAAAGATTTTACCCTATTTATGAGAAAATACAACCTTATAGTTATACTCAATCAAGAGAAAATGGATATCAGTCTTTTACAGTAGATGAGTTGTTGAATATTATTAAGGATGATTTTCAAGCCGCAGATTTTGTTCCGACAGAAGAGGTGACACAATGGGGAGATTTTTACTATTTGTGTAACCAGGATGTTCTAGAAAGAAATTTAAGAAAATATTTTGTACCGGATGCAACTATGGATGCAGAGGCTTTAAGTCAAAGTCAAACACAATTTTCTCTACCACAGGAAGTTAATCTTTCTAGTGGATTGACCTTTCATGGATATGATGCGGACACAAAAAACTATAAAGTTCGTTTTTCTGGAATTGGGGAAGATTTTGGACCACGAGCAAATATAAAAGCAAATCAACTGATGAGTGCCACTTTGCAAGATGATACGATTCTTGTTAAAGAACAAGTGATTTATTATGACTTTTCAATTGATGCAGCGACGAACCAGGCGACTTATCAAATTTATAGTGATGTGACAAAATCAAATTTAATTGATACAAAAGTGTTGCCTATCAATGAAATGAGAACAACAGATCCAGTTTCTATAGAGGAATATCATCAAACATCTACGATTACTTATACATTTGTACAAAATGAAGATGGTACTTATGCTTTTATCAGTAGTGTAATTGAGTAGTATTGCTTTTTCTAACTGCTATATTAGGAAAAGTATAGAGTGTGAATTCTTCAAGAGCTTGTCGAAAAAATAAGCTCTTTTTTTTGCTATTCTTTTCTCTTTCTTCATAGAGTATTTTAGGAGGAACTTTATGAAGCATTTTGTTGGACTTACAAAAGAAGAAGTGAAGAAGCAAAGAGAATTGTATGGAAATAATGCCCTGGTTGCGAAGACACAAGAAACATTTTTTAAAGCACTTTTACGAAGTTTAGGGGACCCAATTATTCGGATTTTATTGATTGCTCTAGCAATTAAAACGTTGTTTTTAATTCATGAATTTGATTGGTTTGAAACGATTGGAATTGTGATTGCTATCTTTTTGGCTTCTTTGATTTCGACGATTTCTGAATATGGAAGTGAAAAGGCTTTTGAAAAGTTACAGGAAGAATCTAGTGAAGTAAAAGTCAAAGTGAAACGAGAGAATCAACTGCAAGAGATTCCTCTTGAAGATGTTGTTGTAGGGGATTTTGTTTTATTATCTTATGGAGATAAAGTTCCTGCGGATGGCCTGTTGGTAGAGGGAAATCTTACGGTCGATGAGTCTTCTATCAATGGAGAAAGTAAGGAAAGTTATAAAGAAGCACGGAAAGGACTTGTTTCTTTGCAAAATCAACTCTTTCGAGGCAGCATTATTTATCAAGGAGAAGGCTGGATGGAAGTCACTGAAGTTGGCAACAACACGCTTTATGGAAAACTTGCTTTGGAACTGACAGAAACAGGAAGAGAAAGTCCTTTAAAAATTCGACTTCGTGCCCTTGCGAAAGTCATTAGTAAAATTGGGTATATCAGTGCTATTTTAGTAGCGGGTTCTTATTTATTTTCTGTTTATGTGCTTCAAAATCATTTTGTAATCAGAAATATTGTAACATCACTTTCGAATTTTCCTGTTTTGATAGGGCATGTTTTATATGCTTTAACGTTGGCTGTTACGGTTATTGTGGTGGCAGTTCCAGAAGGACTTCCAATGATGGTCACGTTAGTATTGTCGTCTAATATGAAGCGAATGTTAAAAAATCAGGTTTTGGTTCGAAAATTAGTTGGGATTGAGACTGCAGGGAGTTTAAATATTTTATTTACGGATAAAACAGGGACGCTAACTAAAGGACAGATGCATGTTCAATGTATTTTATCAGGAAATTTTTTGGAATATCAAACAGAAGAGGAACTAAAAAAAAATCCTCAATACTATGAAACACTCAAAACGAGTCTTTTTGAAAACAATAGTTGTCACTACAATTCGGAAGAAAAGGA
>CANQOD010000014.1 GCA_947625395.1 uncultured Bacilli bacterium | reverse complement strand
CCACATCAAATATTAGGACTTTTATTGACCATTTTTCTTTGTTTTTATGCCTTAAGATTTGCAGGAAAGTTAACGGCCGTCTTGTTTTTTAAAAAAGAGATTTCTCTAAAATATGCAATGCAGAGATATTTAGGCGTTTTAGGATTTGTCTTGATTGCTTTTTGTTTTCTCTCATTAATGGAAGTTTTTTTAGCTCCTGTGTTACTACGTCTTGTTTGACAGAGAAGAAAATGTAATGTATAATAAGCCCGGATTTTGAAAAGGGGCTTTTTTATGTATTTTGAACCAACAATAGAAGAGTATCATTCCTTTATAGCACAGCATTGGATTGCGCCTTATGAGGAAACATTAAAGGAGAATTTGCGAAAGCAAAAAGTAGCTGGATTGCCAGCTTCTGTCCTCTTGCTTTCTAAGCCATGCTGTAGGGGCAATTGCTATCAAATGTCCATTCTATTAACAACCGCTATGTCGTCTTTTCATCTTGTTCACGGCAATATCAATTGTCTTCCTAAAGAAGATTATCCAAATCATTCTTGGGTGGAAAAAGATGGATATGTCTATGATACGACTGATGGATTCAAATGGAAAAAAGAGCTGTATGATGCTTTATTTGAACCGGAAATTCTAAAGATATATGATGAACAAACAGTGCAGGACTATCCTTATTATCAAGCAGTTTTACAACATTTACGTCGAGAAACAGATGCCTTTTTTCAGGCCATTAGTTTACAATATTTAGAACTTCTTGAACTTGAACAGCCAACGGTCAATCATCATGCACTATTAGAAGAAATTGAAAAGTATCGTTCGCAAGAAAACTTAAAAACATATGCACCACCTGTCTTAGAAAAATTTAGACAGTATATGAATAGAGAAAGCGTGGATAGCTAGTTTTCAAATGCTTCAAAATAAGGTATACTATAAATGAGAAAAAACGAATGAGAAAGGAGGTCCAACATGAAAAAAGTCATTGTGGGAATGTCTGGAGGCGTCGATTCTTCGGTCGCAGCCATTTTATTAAAGGAACAAGGGTATCAAGTTGAGGGACTTTTTATGCGCAATTGGGATAGCTCTATCAATAATGATATTTTGGGAAATCCCAATTTGAATCATGCTATCTGTCCGCAAGAAGAAGACTATAATGATGCGAAAAAAGTTTGTGAGAAATTAGAAATTCCTTTACATCGTATTGATTTTATTCAGGAATATTGGGAAAACGTTTTTACTTATTTTCTTGATGAATTAAAAAAAGGAAGAACGCCAAATCCGGATATTTTTTGTAACAAATATATTAAATTTGATGCCTTTTTGAAAGAAGCACAAAAATTAGGAGCCGATTATGTGGCAACTGGACATTATGCAAAGTTAGAAAATGGACTGCTTCTACGCGCAAAAGATACCAATAAAGACCAAACTTACTTTTTATCACAGGTCGCAAAGGAACAATTAGAAAATATTTTATTTCCTTTAGGGGAGATGGAGAAAAGCAAGGTACGAAAGCTGGCAGAAAAATACGATTTAGTCACTGCGACCAAAAAGGATTCAACGGGGATTTGTTTTATTGGAGAACGGAATTTTAAAAACTTTTTAAAAAATTATTTACCCTCTCAAAAAGGAAAAATAGTCAATATTGAAACAAACGAAGAACTAGGGGAACATATTGGCTTAATGTATTATACAATTGGGCAGAGAAGAGGCTTAGAGATTGGTGGTACAAAAAAAAGGTTATTTGCAGTGGGAAAAGATTTAAAGAAAAATATCCTTTATGTTGCTGAGGGAGATGATAATCCTTATCTATATTCTTCCTCTTGCCTTGTATCGAATCTTAATTGGAATGGGGAAGAACGACCAACAGAGTGTATGGCAAAGTTTCGCTATCGTGATGAAGACCATCCTGTAACCATTACCTATCAAGAAGATGGGACGCTTGAAGTACACTATCAAGATGGAAAAGCAATTACACCAGGACAGGCTTGTGTTTTCTATTTAGGAGAACGTTGTCTTGGTGGTGGAATCATTGATGAAGTGCGTAAAGATGGAAAAAAGCTTTGGTATTTATTGTAAAGTAATTTGTCAACAAATGTCTTGACTATTTACACAAACCTCTATAAAATGATATTAGGAGGGTATGAAGAATGGAACAATTAAATGACTTACTTGTAAAATTAGGTGTTTCAAAAGTAAGGTTGGCAAAATACTTAGGTGTGTCAAGACAAATGCTTTATAATTATTTGGCATTACCAAGCTTAAATGAGTGGCCAAAAGAAAAAACAACAAAATTATTAGGATTATTAAATATAGAATCAGAGAATGACTTTGCAACGGTGCAAGTAACAGGAGATTATATTATTGAAGTTGAAAATCGTCTTAACGAGGGTGTAAGAGATTCCGCTAATCGAGAAGTTTTAGCCGATTTGAAAGGATTTAATAAAAAAGAACAAGAAATTTTATCTGATATCATTAATTTATTGAAAGAAAAATTACAGGAAGATAAAACAAAAAACACCTATAATACATATTGTTACTTATATCATTATTTGCAATCAATGGAAACGACAGAAGAATTAAAGTATATCTTGGCTTATATGTCAAAATCGCTTGGTTTTACGCCACCAATGGAATTTGCATTTAACCGTGATAAACAATTCGTCTTTGAAAGTATTTTATTTTCAGCGATGACTCTATATAATAACGGTGGTGCTTCTAAAAATAAGATTGCTGAAACACATAAGCGTTTTGTACGTGATATTGAAATTAAAAACGAAGAAAAGTTGAGTCGGACACAAGAGTTGAATACAGCAAAAGTGCAAGCGTTAAAAGAATTAGGATATACAGAAATCAACGAAATGAATGCCAAGGAAGTCTTAGAAAAAATTGCTGAAATTCAATCAAGAAAGGTATAATTGACACCTTTCTTTTAAAATGTAAAAAAGTGTAAAGCATAGTAGGGAAGAGGGGACTTGCTTCTAGAGGCATGGAAGCAACATCTTTTTAGACAACACTTTCTTATTTTTTCAAAAATTATCACACTACTTAGTCAATCAAAAGTCTTGGTGAGTAACAAATGTGCAGTAACATCTAAAATAAACGGATTTTGAATTCATTTGTATCTAGATAATCCTTAGATGAATTCGCTCAAAAATATTGTTGCGTTTGATTGCAATGTAATGATTAAAAAAGAATAATCAATTTGTTTATTTGTTTTTAATTTGTCTATTTGAAAAAGAATGGATAGTTCTCTAACTTCAATGTGTGATTTGGTATTCTCTGTGTAGAGTTATCCATTTTATGATTGATTCATTTCCTAGAATAAAATAAACGTGACGAGAAGCAGTATTCTTGCTATAATGAAAGAAGAAGATAAAAAGAGAAAGAGGGATAACAGAAACAAATTCGGGCATCCTAAGATTCGTTATTTTTTAAATAACTTTAAATGGATAATTATTCATCTAAAAAACGAATTTATTTAACTTTGCATAATTAGTATTATGTTAACTTATTGATATTGCTCGTAAAATGGATTGTTTTTGCATAACAATTTTTTATTTGACTTAATTACCTTAGATTCATTCTTCTAGGTTTCCCCCTTTTCTCTATCTTATACGAATGGGAAGTAAAATCCTTATTATTATTTTGCTATTTTGTCTTTTTTGTTTTATTTAAACGATTTTTTCAATCAAACATCCTTATTAGTCCCCTTTTTTCAAAAAATTGGAATAGGGGAGTCCAATTTTTTTCGTATAGAAACATTCAAATAGGAAAGACTAATGAAAGAGGAGTGATATATAGATGAAACAGAAGAATCAAAAAAATCAGAGTAATAATAACCATTCTCAAGAACAAAAGAAGAACAAGAATAATCAGTTTAACAAGAATCGTTCTAATGACAATCAGCAATACGATTGCCCAAGTCATCAAGAAAATGAGAACAATCGTTACGATGATTTTGATTCTAATCAAGACGAAAGAGAGAACAGATAAGTGTTCTCTCCTTTTCTTTCCCCTCCTCTTCCCTTTTAAATGAGTTCATCTAAAATGCTTTTACCAATTTCTGGTGGAGCAATATCAAAATTATCTGCAATTGTCGCACCAATATTCGCAAGCGTTGATTGAATTGGTAAACGTCCTGGTTGTTTAAAGTTTCTACTATAAAAGATGACAGGAACATTTTCTCTTGTATGGTCACAGCCATGAAATGTAGGGTCATTTCCGTGGTCTGCGGTAATGATGAGTAAATCATCTAATTCCAATTTATTTAGTAAAAGCGGAATATCCACATCTAAGGCTTCAATGGCCTTTGCATAGCCCTCTACATCTCGTGTATGTCCATACAGATTATCAAAATCACAAAGATTAACCATACAAAGCCCTGTAAAGTTCTTTTCAATCACACTTGTTAACTTATTGATGGCATCTGAATTATTGCTTGCTTTCATGCATTTATTAATGCCCTGCCCATCAAAAATATCATTGATTTTTCCAATTGCAATCACGTTATAATGATTGTCATTCAACTCATCTAAAACAGTTCGTTTTGGTGGCCGTACCGGATAGTCTTTTCTGCCACTGTTATTGAGTCTAAATTTTCCATTTGTTCCAACAAAAGGCCGAGCTATGACTCTACCAATGAGCCAATCTTCCCGAATAGTAAGGGCTCTTATTTTTTCACAATACTGGTATAATTGTTCCGGTGAAATAATATCTTCATGTGCCGCAATTTGTAAATCAGAATCCGCAGAAGTATAGACAATTAAAGAACCATAATTGAGTTGTCTTTCTCCTAATTCCTGAATAATTTCATTGTTATTACAAGAACGATTTCCAATGACTCTTCTTCCAGTTAGTTTTTCAATGGCATCAATCAATTCAATTGGGAAGCCATTATTGAATGTTTTAAATGGAATATTGGAAGTAATTCCCATCATTTCATAATGTCCTGCGAGTGTATCTTTCCCAGCATTATTTGGTCGAGCAATGGTATAATACGCTTCTACTTCTTCATTTTCGTCCATATTTAGTGTGTTCAAAAATCCGATTTTCTTCAAATTAGGAATAAATAAATTACATTGTTCTTTAATATGACCTAAGGTATTACAACCAGTATCTTGATAAGCTGCGGCATCTTGGGCCTCCCCTACTCCTAGAGAATCCAATACCATTAAGAAAATTCTTTTAAATTTCATTCTTCTTTTCCCTCTTTCTCCATTTTGCTCTCGCGTGGATGATATGTATGATAGGCTTTTTCAATTGTATCTTGACTGACATGCGTATAGATTTTCGTCGTTTCAATATCCGCGTGTCCTAAAAGCATTTGAATACTTCGTAAATCAGCTCCACGTGCTAGTAAATGGGTCGCAAAGCTATGCCTTAAAGTATGTGGTGAAATATCTTCACGCAAGCCTTTTTCTTTTAATAATTGCTTTAACATTTTAAAAAAGCCTTGCCTGGATAGTGCATTTCCCAAACTGTTGAGAAATAAAGCATCTGTTTCTTTCTTTTTTAAAAGTTCTTGTCGGATATCTAAATAAGCATTCAGATAATAGATGGCATATTCACCAAGAGGAACAATTCTTTCTTTACTCCCCTTTCCTTTCACCCTAAGAACACAGTTGACAAAGTCAATATCATATACCGTTAGACTTAAAGCCTCAGAAATTCTTAAGCCTGTGGCATATATCAATTCTAACATAGCTTTATTTCGATAGTCAAATGGCGTTTCAAGTGGAATATCAAGAAGTAAATCGACTTCATCTAAAGATAGACTTTTTGGAAGTTGCTTTCTCGTTTTGGGCCGAATGATATAACAAGAAACATCCTTAGAAACGCGTTTTTCTTTTAAAAGATAACGATGAAAATTTTTGATGACCGTCAACTTATGTGCGACTGTATAATCTTTATCTCCAAGTTCAAAACAGGACTTCATATACTTTTCAATCATGTCACTTTGAATATGACGAACATCTTTCACTTGATAGTTTTCCCTTAGAAACTTTTCGTATCCCTCTAAGGAATAGCGATAGGTCTTTTTGGTATTGAAAGATAGCCCTTTTTCGTATTCACAAGCAGCAAGAAAGTCCTCCATTGCTTCTTCTAGTTTCATGCAATCACCTTACATTTATTATAAGAGAATTTTTAGGTTTTTACAAATAGAAAAAAATATGTTAAACTAGGACTACTAAAAAGGAGGAACAAAGATGACTGTAGGTGTGATTGCGGAATTGAATCCATTTCATTATGGACATCAAAAACTCTTGCATGCGATTCGGAAGAAATATCAAGATGCGACAATTGTCATGGTTCTATCAGGACACTTTCAACAACGGGGAATCCCCTCTGTGATAGATAAGTGGACGAAGACAGAGATTGCGCTTGCTCACGATGTTGATTTGGTCGTTGAACTTCCTTTTGTATTTGCGACCCAAGGTGCTGATGTGTTTGCAACTGGCGCAATCGCGCTTTTGAAAGCACTACAAGTAGATGTTTTAGCCTTTGGTTCAGAAAGCAACGACTTAGAGGGCTTAAAGGCCCTTGTCAATGCCCAAGAGGATGAAAATTTTAATGCCCTTGTGCAAGTCTTTTTAAGAATGGGTTATAATTATCCCACTTCCCTTTCGAAAGCCTTGTTGGAGCTGACTGGAAAAACATACCAACTCCCGAATGATTTGTTAGCAATTAGTTATCTTAAAGCAATGAAGCAGCAACAAGCACCTTTTGAAATTTTCATGATTCAACGGGAAAACAATTATCATGAAGAAGATATCACTGTAACCGAAACAAGTGCTAGTAGCATTCGTGCTGCGTTAAAAAAAGGACAATCGCTAAAAGGAATTGTTCCGCAAGACGTTGAAAAAGCTTTGTGCAAACAAGTCCATTTCCAAGATGACTATTTCCCTTTTCTTCGGTATCAAATCCTTTCAGAACCGGATTTAACCCGCTATTTAGGCGTCGATTCCTCTTTGGCAAAAAAGTTGAAAGAAAAAATATTAGAGGCAGAGAATTATCAAGACTATATTCAGCTGCTTCATTCTAAAAATTATACGTATAATTGCCTATCAAGAACGCTTCTTCATATTTTAGTTCGCTTGACTAAAGAGGAGGCAAAACAAATGAAAACTCCGCAATATCTTCGAATTTTAGGGATGACTGATCGTGGTCGACAGCATTTGAATCGGATAAAAAAATCTTGTTCATTGCCGATAATTAGTAAGTTTAAACGAGAACATCGCCCGCTTCTTGCCTTAGAAATTCAGTCGACAATGATTTACGCTTTACCATTAGAAGCCCAAGAAAGAAATCAACTTATCAAGAAAGAATATCGGCAAGCACCGATTCGAAAGGAGTAATGAAAATGATTCGTACCAAAAAACAAGGAATGTTAGTTGTTTTATCAGGACCCTCAGGTTGTGGGAAAGGAACAGTTATTCAGGAGTTTTTAAAGAAAAATAAAAACACTTGGTTATCTGTTTCTGCGACTTCACGACCACAACGAAAAGGCGATGTGGAGGGAAAAACATATTATTTTCTATCCAAAGAAGCATTTGAAAAGCAAATTCAGGAAAACGCTTTTCTAGAATATGCTTCTTATGCCGGAAATTATTATAGTACGCCTAAAGCACCTATCAAGGAAAAGCTGGAACAAGGAATCGATGTTCTTTTAGAAATTGAAATTCAAGGGGCATTGAAAATAAAGGAATTGTTACCGGAAACGATTTTTATCTTCATTTTACCGCCTAGTATGCAGGAATTAAAAAGAAGACTTGTAAAACGTAATACCGAAGATTTGGAGAAGATTGAAAAGAGATTTCAACGAGCTTATATTGAAATCAATGAAGTAAGCAAATACAATTATGTCATTGTCAATGATGATGTGACAGTCGCTGCGGAAAAAGTCAGTGCGATTCTCTTGGCAGAACGGTTACGTGTTGACCGTATCGAAGAAGTTTTCTTAGATACCATTGAAGAAGATATCCATGAAGAATTGATTGCCAAAAAGTTTTTTGATAATACGAAAATCGAGGAGAAAATCGAAACGAAGAATCGTATTGATTCCCAATAAAAAAGACGCAAGTGGAAGTGACTAAAAAGAATTTTCTTATCCGCTGCGTCTTTTTATTTTTGACAATTTTTACAATAGTAGGTGCCTCTACCACCGATAGTGACTTTCTGAATCGGCTTCTTACACTGTGGACAGGCGGCATCTTTTTTGCCATGGACTTGTAGCTCCGTTTGGAAAAGACCATGCACACCTTCTTCAGAAGTGAAACTTTTGATGGTAGTGCCTCCCTTTTGAATGGCTTTCTCTAAAATAACTTTCGTGTTTTGAATGAGAAGTTGACACTCTTTTAACGAAAGGTCTTTTGCTTTTCTGTAGGGAGAAATCTTAGAGAGAAATAAGATTTCATCATCATAAATATTTCCAATGCCAGCAATAATACTTTGGTCTAATAAAGCAGATTTAATGGGAAGTTGTTTCGTAGAAAACTTCTTTTTTAAGTAGGCACCTGTTAGATGACTATCATTATATTCATAACCAAGTTCTTTGAAAGGAAGACGTTGATTGAGATTTTCATTTGGTAAAAGATACATTTTCCCAAACTTTCTCACATCATGGAAACGAAAAGTCGTGCCATCATCTAGCGTGAAAATCACATGTTCATGTTTTTCTTTCGGACAAGTGGCCTTTCGAAAGAAGAATTTTCCCTCCATTCGTAAATGAATGAGAAGACTATCTTTTTCCATTTGAAGAACAATCCATTTTCCACGGGTGGTAATTTTCTGAATGACTTGTTGGCAAACTTGTTTTTCAAAGGTTTCTACCGTAGGACTTACAATGATGTTATTCCAATAAACTTGACAGGAAAGAAAGCTTCTTCCAAGGAGTTTCTTTTCTAAACTGCGCGCTACCGTAATCACTTCTGGTTTTTCTGGCATTCTCTCACTTCCCTTTGTCTATTTTGCTTCATACCAATCATTTCCTGTTTCAATATCGACCACTAATGGTACTCGTAAAGTGACAACATTTTCCATAATATCTTTGACGATTTTGGAAACTTCTTCCAGTTCTTCTTTTTTGACATTGAAAACAAGTTCATCGTGCACTTGAATCAGCATTTTACTCTTTAGATGTTTCTCTTCAAATTTTTGATAAATCATGACCATGGCTTTTTTTAAGATGTCCGCAGCACTTCCCTGAATAGGTGTGTTGAGAGCAATTCGTTCTCCGCCACTACGAACCATATAATTTTTACTTTCTAACTCTTGAATCACACGTTTTCGATTCATAATTGTTTTTGCATAACCATTGTGATAAGCTTCTTCTTTTTCTTTTTCCATGTATTCTTTAATCCCAGGATATGTTTCCCAATAAGCATCAATAAATTTTTTCGCACTGGAAACATCAATTTTTAAATCTTCTGCAAGGCCAAAACTACTAATGCCATATAGAATTCCAAAGTTAACTGCTTTTGCCGTTCTTCGCATATCTTTTGTAACGGATTCTAAGGGAACATGAAAAATATCTGCGGCTGTTTTGGCATGGATATCTTGATTGTTTTGAAAAGCTTTTATCATTTCTTGCGCATTGGCCATATGAGCAAACATGCGTAGTTCCACTTGTGAATAGTCGCTGGATAAAAGAATGGAGTCTTCTTCAGGAACGAAAGCCTTTCGAATGAGTCTACCCACTTCTGTTCGAATTGGAATATTTTGTAAATTCGGACGAACAGAAGAAAGACGTCCAGTTCTCGTTAATGTTTGATTGAAGACGGTATGAATTTTTCCATCTTCTTGAATTTCTTCTTGGAGTCCAACCGCATAAGTTGTATAAAGTTTCGCAAGCATGCGATAATCTAGAATTTTCTCAATAATGGGATGAAAATGAATAATTTTATCTAAAACTTCTTTAGAGGTTGAATAACGATGACGAACACCCTCTTTTTTTCTTTTTGGATAAGGAATATGCAGATTTTCAAACAGGACATCGCCTAGTTGATTGGGTGACATGATATTAAAAGTACAGCCAGCATCTTGATAGATTTCTTGCTCTTTTTCTTCCATTTCTTTCAGTAATTCTTTTTCGAGTTTTGCGAGGTATTCTCGATTGACCCGGATTCCAGTTTTTTCCATATCATAAAGGATGGTAGCAAGTGGCATCTCAATTTCTTGAAAGAGTTCCTCTTCCCCATCTTCTTTTAATCGTTTGGCAAGTTCTTCTTTTGTTTCCCAAATGAAGTCTACTTTTTCAAGACACTCTTTTTTTGTCTCTTCCATGCTCATCACGTGAGGACGTTTTTCTGTTCCATAACTATCTTCAAAAAAAGGCAGCGGATAACCTAAATCTTTTGCTACATAGGCAATGTCATCTTTCACGGTGTAATCTAATAAATAAGTGGCAATCATGGTATCAAAAACAACATTTTTTAAAGCGATATGAAGACGATTCAGAACAATTAAACATTTTTTTAGGTCATATGTATATTTGGGTGTATCATTTTCAAAGATGGATTGATACTTTGTAATTTCTTCCGCAGGTATAAAATACCGTTTTTTATTTTCACAAATAGAAATGCCTAAAATTTTATTTTTATTATAGTCTAATCCATCTAATTCAATATAAAATGCAAAGGGTTGTTTTCCTTGAAATGTTTCAATCGAAGCAATTTCTTTTTTAGGAGCAATTCTTTTTTCTTCTTGTGGACTCACTTGATTTGTTTCATCGATTTTTTTTAATAAGGAAGCAAATTCGAATTCTTTTAAAATTTGAATATATTGTTCCCAATGATAACCATTATATTTGAGTTCTTCTAAGGTAAAAGGAAGAGGAACATCACGATAGATGGTTGCTAAATGATAGCTCATGTAAGCATTTTCTTTTTCACGAATCAGTTTTTCTCTTGTCTTTGCTGTCACTTCATCTACATGACGATATAAATCATCTAAATCTTGGTATTTATTTAATAAAGTGGTTGCCGTTTTTTCTCCAATTCCTTTGACACCTGGAAGATGGTCACTCGCATCTCCCATTAAAGCTTTTAAATCAATCATATGAATAGGTGCGAAGCCATATGTTTTAAAAAATTCTTCTTTGGTCATGCGAATGAAATCGTTTTTCTTCAAGAGTTTTACTTCGACTTCATCACTAATTAATTGCAGTAAATCTTTATCACTACTAATAATTGTTGCCGTAAACTCTTCTTCTTCATCCACGATTTTAGCAATCGTTCCGATAATATCATCTGCTTCATAATTTTCAATCTCGAAATGTTGAATTCCCATGGCATCTAGGACTTCTTTGGCTTTTGGAAATTGCACTTTTAGCTCTTCTGGCATCTCACTTCGACCAGCTTTATAATCTTTGTATTCGTTGTGTCTAAAAGTCTTTCCTTTGTCAAAAGCAACGAGAATATAGGAAGGATTTTCTTCGGTGATGATTTTATTCATCATGGTGATAAAACCATAAAGGGCATTGGTAGGAAAACCCTTAGAATTTTTCATAATGACACCACTATAACTGGTCGCAAAATAACTCCTAAATAGAAGATTATTTCCGTCAACTAAAATTACTTTTTTCATATCGTTCCTCTTCTTTCTCTTCTATTATAACACGAGTTGAAACAATTCGTTAAGGGCTCTTTCACCTAAAATAATTGAATGGCTAATGCTTGATGATATTCTTTTGTTCCCTCTTGACTTTCTAAGTCATTGACTCTTTCACATAAAGCTAGACTTAATAATACGGCAATCATATAAATTGCACTGACTCCAATCGCTGTTTGAATTAATTTTTTTACATTTTTCATCTTTCTCACTCCTTCTTTCTGATATCAGTATAGTACAAACATTTATTCGTAGTCAAGCAAAATAAAAACAATTGTTCGCATTTTACAGTGCATTTCATGGAAGCTTTTCTTTTTTTCTTTAAATAAGAACAAAACAATTGTTTGACAGTTTACATATGTTCGTGTTATGATGATAGTAATTAAAGGAGGAATTTATGGAAAAATTAACGGAAAGACAAAAAGATATTTTACAAATTGTAAAAGAGTTAGTAGCGAAAAATGGATATGCACCAACAGTGAGAGAAATTGGAAAGGTGGCCAATTTACATTCCCCTGCCACGATTCATTTCCATTTGAAAGAATTGGAAAGAAAGGGTTATATTCATAAAAATGCGGGAACGAATCGCACGATTCAAATCTTAGTTCCAAATGAATATTTGGAAAATGAAGAAAGTGTTATCAATGTGCCTTTGCTTGGAAAAGTGACAGCAGGAACTCCGATTGAAGCCATTGAAACACCGGATGAATTGTTTTCACTGCCAGCATCTTTAGTGGCTCATAAAAAGGAAGTCTTCACTTTAAAAGTCAGTGGAGAATCAATGATTAATGTTGGAATTTATGACGGAGATATTCTAATTGTAGAAAGACAAACAACAGCGAAAAATGGTGAAACAGTGGTCGCGATGAATGCCAATAATGAAGCGACAGTCAAAACATTCTATAAGGAAAATGGATATTTTCGCTTACAACCTGAAAATGATACAATGGAACCAATTATTTTAAAAGAAGTGACCATTTTAGGAAAAGTGATTGGCCTTTATCGAAAATTTTAAAAAGAAAAGTTTGCTTCTTGCATTACTTTTCTTTTTTTGTGTCTAATAAAAAATTTACAATATAGTTGGCAGCAAAGAGTCCTGCAGTTGCGGGAACAAACATAGAAGAAGCAATTACAGAATCACTTGTTTTAAGAGGAAGTTCTGTTGAATAAACAACTGGTATCTTCATCGAGAGATGTTCTTTTTTAAAAAGGGTTCTCATCCTACGAGCAAGTGGGTCCCCAACTGTTTTATCTAAAGTGGTTATTTTTACCAATTCGGCGTTTTTTCTATTCCCTGCTCCAAGAGCCATTAAATAAGGAATCTTTTTTTGGGCGGATGTCTTGGCAAGCGCAAGTTTCGCTGTTTTATCATCACAGGCATCTAAAAGAAAATCGATTTTTTCTTGAAACAATACGTGTATATTTTCCGATGTGACTTTCATTTTTTTCGTCACGACTTTACAAGTAGGATTGATTTGTTGAATGCGTTTCGCGAAACAAGATACCTTATCCATATTGAGTGTTGTTGTTAAGGCAATGAGTTGTCGATTGATATTGGATGCTGCAACAGTGTCGTAATCAACTAAAATCAGCTTTCCAATTCCACTTCTTGCTAAGGCTTCGACGGCCATTCCCCCTACTCCACCAACACCGACAACTAAAACAGTAAAAGAAGCTAAATCGGCGATTGCTTCTTCTCCATACAGTAAATTTAATCGTTCTTTCATCTTACGCAGCTCGGTCCTTTTCACTTTGACGTTTTTTCATGTAAATTTTTTGTTTTTCTGTTAATTTTGGCCAAGTAGGAGTTGTATCGTAAACATCTTGATGAAGCTTATAAATCTGCTTGTAAATTTGTTTGTTTTCCACGGCCATTTCTTTATAATATTTTTGGAACTTTTTAGGTCGTGCTAAAATCGCAGATTCAATTCTCGCATGATTGGATTCGTCTAGTGTGTCAAAGTTTAGTTGTTGAAAGTACTCTAAGACATCGACCCCATCACGAATGAAAGAGGCATTGTCACTGGATAATTTTTCCTGTAAGCCAATGGATTTGAAAGATAAAAAGGAATCATCAAGATATCGATTGGTATTGAGGCGTAAATCATTTAATAATTTCCCATATAACTTATCTAAAACAATGTTTCCTCTTTTTGGTGGAGCGGGAACTTGATAACGTGTACAAAAGTCTTTTTCTTGATAATTTCGACTGGTTACATAGATTTTATCTTGAGTGGTATGCATATATTGACGGAGAAATTCAGTTAATATTTCCGGATGAATTTTCAAATTTTTTTCCATTGCTTTTCGCTCAGATGGCGTAATACCGGTTGTAAAATATTGAAAGCGATTCACTTGGAATTCACCCATATAGTGTTCATCATTTAAAGCAATCAAAAAGTTCTTTTGCGCAGCGACATTTTTAAAGGAAACTTGTAAATGAACAACCATTCCTTTGACTGCCATTGGTAATATTAACATGTTCCTCACCTCTTATTCGGTTCTTTAGTATAGCATATTTTTCTTATTTTGTAAACAGTTGA
>CANQOD010000013.1 GCA_947625395.1 uncultured Bacilli bacterium | reverse complement strand
TATCGCCAGGTGGCGAAGGTGCTGAAGTCGTTTACGCACTTCGCAATAGTAGTACTCTTGCAAGAAATATTTTAGAAGCAATTGGTGAAGAAGGACAAGTTACAAGAAGATATTATCAAAGACGTCTTCCAGAAAATCCTTTAGAAGACTACTACTTTATTATCAGAGATACGAGTCCAGCACAATCCTTACTATTAGAATATGGTTTTATTGATAATCCAAATGACCAAGTTCGACTACAAAATGATTTGCTTAATTACGTTGAAGGTGTTGTTCGTGCTGTTGCGAATTATGGTGGATATCCCTATACACCACCAACAGGTACAGCAACAAATTATTATACAGTTCAAAGAGGGGATAGTTTATGGAGTATTGCTCGTCAATTTGGGATTACAGTACAAGAACTACGGGACTTGAATAATTTAACGAACGATTTCTTACAAATTGGCCAGGTCTTAAAAATATCGGCACAAGAAGCACCACCACAAACAGAAAATACCACCTATACTGTTCAAAAAGGCGATAGCTTGTGGAGTATCGCAAGAGATTTTGGTATTTCTGTACAAGAGTTAAGAACTTATAACAATCTTACTAGCGATCTTCTCCAAATTGGTCAAATCTTACAAATTCCAACATCTATGAAAGTACCAGAGATGACACAAACATATGTTGTTCAACGAGGAGACAGCTTATGGACAATTGCCCAAGCTTTTAATACAACAGTCAGCGAATTAAGAAGATTGAACAACCTAACCAGTGATCTTTTACAAATCGGTCAGACTTTGCAAGTCCCACAAAGTACAAATACAGATACGGATACAGAGATAGAAGACGAGGATAGTGTTGTTCCACCTGCTTCTAGTACAACCTATCAAGTCAAGAGTGGTGATAGTTTATGGAGCATAGCACGTTTATTTAAAATAACTGTAGAGGACATTAAAGCTGCGAATAACTTAACCAGTAATCTCTTACAGATTGGTCAAATCCTCACCATTCCAACGACTTCTACAGGTTCCAAGCCAATCACTTATACCGTTCAACCAGGCGATAGCCTATGGGAGATTGCTCGTACTTATGGTACAACCGTAAATGCCATTCGAGAACTCAATCAATTAACCAGTAATCTTTTACAGATTGGTCAAATTCTTCTTCTCCCATCCACAGAATCGTTTTAAGAACATTTTCCCTTATTTTATATTGCTTTTTAAAAATAAACATGCTATTCTTAATATGTAAGCATAATATGCTTAATAACATAGAGAGGAGTATAAAAAAATGAAAAAAGTTGAATTAGTAGAAGCTGTTGCTGAAAAAGCAGGACTTACTAAAGCAGACGCAACTCGTGCAATTGATGCTACATTCGAAGCAATTACAGGTGCACTAGTAAAGGGAGATAAAGTACCATTAGTTGGTTTTGGAACATTTGCTGTTTCAAAAAGAGCTGCTCGTGATGGACGTAACCCTAGAACTGGAGAAACAGTTCATATCGCTGCTAGAAACTCTGTTTCATTCAAAGCAGGTTCAGCATTAAAAGAAGCAGTTAATTAATAAAATGAAGCCCAAGATGAAAAACTTGGGTTTTTCTTTTGCATTTTTATAGTATAATAAAGGTGGTGAAGAAATGAAAGATGTAGCACTTAAACTATTAGCTAAAATTGAAGAAGCAGGATACCAAGCCTATATTGTAGGTGGATTTGTACGAGATTATTTGCTAGGAATAGAGTCGAATGATATTGATATCACAACCAATGCCACTCCTAAGGATTTATGTACGATTTTTAAAGATGCCATTTTGCCAGCAACCGAATATGGTGCTGTTTCAATTGTAGTGAATCAAATTCCTTTTGAAATTACCACTTTTCGTAAAGAATACACCTATGAAAACAATCGCAAGCCAGAAAAGATTATGTATATTGATAGCCTAGAGGAAGATTTAAAACGACGTGATTTCACAATTAACACCATCTGCATGGATAAAAATGGCAAAATTATTGATTTATTAGGCGGACAAAAGGACTTACAAGCGAAACAAATTCAAACAATCGATGCCAGTCTTTCTAGCTTTACTTTAGATTCTTTACGTATGCTAAGGGCCATTCGATTTGCCACTAGATTAAATTTTTCTTTAAGCACAGAAGTAACAGAAGCAATTTATCAGATGAAATTTTTACTTAGAACATTATCAAAAGAAAGAATAAAAGAAGAACTCAACAAAATTTTTTCTTCTCCACAGTGTCAAAGAGGCATTCAATTATTATTAACGTTTAAATTAGATGAAATTCTAGAATTAAATCAGTTGAAAAACATGCATTATTTTTCACAAAGTATTGGCATTTGGGCCTTTTTAGAAGTCGATGACAAGTATCCATTTTCGAAAAATGAAATCGAACTCATGCAAAAAATACGTGCTTCTAGAAAAGACGTTTTAAATCCATATTCTTTATATCAAAATGGTCTATATGCAAGTTGTGTTGCCGGAGAAATGTTGGGATTTTCTAAAACAGAAATTGCAAAACATTATGAACTACTTCCCATAAAAGGCCGCAAAGAATTAGCAGTCAAAGGCAACGAAATTGCCCAGCTTTTACATCAAGAACCAGGACCTTATTTAAGCAAGTGGATTGAAAAACTAGAAAAAGAAGTCGTCTTAGGCCATCTTCAAAACAAAAAAAAGACACTCCTTAACTATTGTTTAAAAAATCAATCTATGATAGGATAACAAAATGAAAAGGTGATGAAATGAACCAAGATAAATTACAAGGATTTTTGACAGGAAGAGGGATTCAAATTCCTTTTTCCATGCTTCCTCTTCAAAAGAAATGGAATTTAGAATGGAACCACTTTATCATTCTAATGTATTTAAAAGATAGAGGCATTCAATTTCCACTCAATCCAAAGGAAATTGAGGAAGATTTAGGCTTATCAACAAAAGAAGTTATGATGGCCATTGGTAGTTTACAAGATGCTCATCTATTAAGAATGAATACCGTAAAAGGAGATAAAGGCATTTTAGAAGACTATATTTCTTTAGAAGATTTTTATCACAAATATTTAGAATATGCGATTGAGTCCATTCAACAGAAAGATACTTCTCAAAGTACCGTTTATGATTTAATTCAACAAGAGTTTGGTAGAACCCTAAGTCCTATGGAACAAGAAATTATCAAAGCCTGGCTAGAAGAGGGCTTTAAAGATGAAATCATTGAAGAAGCAATCAAAGAAGCAGCGATGAGTGGCGTTACCAATTTACGCTATATTGATAAAATTTTATATGAATGGGATAAGAAAGGCATTCGGACCAAAAGCGATGTGGAAAAGAAAAAACTTCATCATCGCAAGGAAGAACAACCAGTAGAAGTCTTCGAATACAAATGGTTTGAAGGGGAAGATGATGATGACGAGTAAAGAGGTAAAGAAAATTGAGAATTACCTAGACACCTTGTTTCCTGAACCACATTGTGAACTCATTTATCATTCTGATTGGGAATTATTACTAGCTGTAGTTCTTAGTGCCCAAAGTACAGATAAAAGAGTCAATAGCGTGATGCCTCTTTTATTAAGTGAATATCAAACATTAAAAGAACTCAAAAATGCCGATTTGAGCAAGTTAGAACAAATTTTAAGGCCCATCGGTTCTTATCACAAAAAGGCATATTACGTCAAAGAAATTGCCCGTATTTTAGATGAAGAATATCAAGGGATTTTACCACAAGAGAGAACCTTATTAGAACAACTGCCTGGAGTTGGCCGGAAAACAGTCAATGTAGTGTTGTCAGAATTATACAACTATCCCGCCATAGCAGTTGATACACATGTAGAAAGAATTAGCAAACGTCTTTATTTAGCAGCCCTGAAAGATGGCCCTTATGAAGTTGAGAAAAAATTAATGAAGCATTTCGCAAAAGAAACATGGGGAAAAAGACATTTACAGATGGTCTTGTTTGGAAGATATTATTGTAAAGCAGTCAAACCAAGTTGTGATGATTGTGCTTTAAAAGCGCTTTGTCGAGAACAAAAAATACGAAAAGCAAGCAAATAAAAACAGAGTCGAAATAGAATAGACTCTGTTTTTTTTATGAAATTTTATGGCGTTGGAGGTTGACCACTACCTCCACTATCACCATCTTCAGATGCTTCAGTCACCGTCAAGGTGATTTCACCACTGATTTTTGTTTCGCCTTTATATGTAAAGGTAACTTTGACTTTATAAGTTCCAGCAGTTAATGCTGTCGAAAAGTCTTGATTGACGCCATCAATACTAATCGCAGTAATGGTAATTAGAGAAGTGATATCCGTGCCATCTTCATTGACATAAATCAAATCTTTAATTTCTTCCACCGTTGCTGGTGTTTTTAGGGAAATGGAAGCAGGTCCCATTTTCAAGCTATTCGCCTTTTTTGAAAGCGTGTATGTAGCAGGGTCACTTTGGTTACCACTATATTTTTTGAATGTCGCAATTACTTTATACGTTCCATATGGCGTTGATGGATTATTAATTGTGTAACTTGTATTGGTTGTAAAGCCAAGTAATGTATTATTGAAATAAACATTGTAACCAAATTCACCATAGTTAGGAAGTTGAGTACCAGGGTCAATGGCATTCCATGTTAGTTTTACACGATTGTTCGCGACTGTATAAGTTGCTGTTAAGCCAGATGGCGTTGCCAATTTGGCAGTATCGACACTCTTAGGTTCATGATCTTTCTTAAAGTATTCCATCACACCACCCATTGGAATGCCAACAACACTATCAGGAGCATTGAAAGCTTCCTTATTTGGTTCAAATACTTCTGCTGCTAAAGCTCTAAAGAAGAGGTCACGTTGATTAGAACATTGTGTTCGACAGTAGAGGCCACCTTTGGTATCTTTTGGATATCCATACCATGAACCAATGACTGTTTTAGTGGTATAACCAACGACCCATGAATCACGAACGGCATCTCCCGCATAACCGAAAGCTTCTCTTTTTGCCGCATCATAGTTTGTAGTACCTGTTTTTAAAGCAACATTTGGAAGCGTACTACCATAAAGAGAAACATTTTGAAGAATACTTGTAATCATGAAAGCCGTTGCTTCACTCATTGCTTTCTTCTTTACTTCTTCGTGCTTGGTTTCTTTTCCCGTTGCTCGAATGACGAATCGCTCAACAGAGTAAGGTTCATGATAAGTACCACCATTTGAGAATGCCGCATAGGCAGCTGCTAAAGTAACAGGGGAAACACCTGGTTCAAAGGCTCCAATTGAATGGGCTTCATGCAGTCTACCACTATCAATTTCCGGTTGAATTCCGAGGTTAGTAACAAATTCTTGAATCTTTTTATTTCCAGCTCCGTTTTCACTCGTACTGACCGTTTGGAACGCCTTTAAAGCTGGAATATTTCGTGATAAAGCAAGAGCTCGACGAATGGTCATTACACCCATATAGCCACCATCCCAGTTTCCAATCGACTGACCATTACTATATGAATAAGGTTCATCTACAATGGTACTATAATTATCATTTCCATCATTGATACCATATGTGGACCAATTGTAGTATTCCATTCCTGGACCATAATCAAAGAGTGGTTTAGCAGTAGAACCAGGTTGTCTTGTCATCGTAAAGGCATAATTATGTCTTACTTCACTATCATTTGGTCTTTCAGCACCAATGGCTTGAATTTTACCCGTTGCCGTATCTAATACAGCAACACCACCTTGAATCTCAGTATTGACCCAATTGAAGCTACTGTTACCACTCATGACACGGTTAACAGCATCTTGCTTAGAACGAACCATGTTTGTATAAATTAACATTGGCGTTGTATAAGGATTCAAATTATCATATTTTTCTTTTATTTCTTCTACGACTGTATCAATATAACCTTGGTATTCTGCATTTCCAAAAGTCATTGCATTGGTATTTACATTGACTAAGTTTTCCATTGGAATCGCCGCCGCTGCTACTCTTTCTTCATGGGTAATATAACCATGTGTTTCCATGAGGTAGAGTACTGTATCTCGTCTTGCAGTTGCATTCTTTGGATTCACATTTGGTCGATAATAGTTAGGAGATTTAAACATTCCTGCAAGCGTTGCTGCTTCACTTAAATTGAGGTCTCCAATATCTTTACTGAAGTAAGCTTGTGCTGCTTGTTGTACACCCCAAACGTTTCCACCTAATAAGTGGTTATTGACATAAAATTCTAAAATTTGTTCCTTGGTGTAATTTTTTTCTAATTTGAAAATAGCGAGATAAATATCTGTAAATTTACGAATGATTCCTTTAATACCAGAACTTTCAGAACCAGTAATTCTATTTTTAATGACTTGCATAGAAATGGTAGAAGCACCACCAGCATCACTATTTCCAGCAATTTGTCCTAAAGAAGCTTTTAAGAATCTTGGCGCATCAAAGCCGTTATGTTGAAAGAATCTTGAATCTTCAGTAGCAACTAAAGCATCAATAAAGACTTGGGGAAGGTCATCATAAGTAATCTTTGTTCGTAGCTCGCCACCTAATTTGGCAATTTCGTGTCCCTCTGCATCGTACATAATACTCATTTCATCAGGGTCTAGTAAAGCCGGGTCAAATTTAGGAGCTGTATTCGCAATATAGAGCAAGAAACAACAGACTAAAATAGAACCAATAATTGCAAAAGATAAGAAGATAATCAAGATAATATTTAATAACATCCTCTTCTTTGGTTTATTTCTTGTCATATCTAATAGTTTCGCAATGCCAAGAATCAGAAGAACTCCAATTCCCATAAAAATGGTCATTAAAATACCAATGGTAAAATAGCTTATGGCCATGAGAAGCACAAAAAGAACAAGTAGAATCAACAGTGTTTGTGGTTGTGTTTTATGAGATGGATATGGAGTACCTTTCCTTTGTGTTTCTACTTTTCTCGATTTTGTTGCTAGTTTTCTTTTTTCTGATTTTTTAATTTTCATAACTGCCTCCAATCATTTCATCCACAGCTTTTAAATAAGGAAGCCTTGGATGATATTCAAAAGGAATTGGATATCCTTTCTCTAAAAAATACGTGTAAGGAATCGATTTTCTTGTGGAATGTTTTAGAAAATCAAAAAAATCTTTTCCTGTTAATAAGTATGTTTCATTTTGTGTTGTAAAACGAACAATTAAAAAACAAATTCCGCCATGTCGTAAAACATGTTCTAAATGTTCAATTTGATGAGGATGAATATTGGATAAAGGAAACGAAGTATGATTCCGTGTTTCTTTTGCTTCGAAGTCAATGTAGTATCCTCTATAAATTCCGTTGTAATCCGTTGTAGATGGTTCTTTAAAATAAGCTTCTTTAATGACCGCTTCTTTTCTAGATGGATAATCCACTTTGGTAATTTGAATCGGTGTTGGTTTCTTATAAATATAAGCAATATCTTCTTCTTGATAGAATTGATTGGTTATATTTAAGTCTTCTTCTAAAGTCATTCCTCGATTTTTATAGATTGTTATATGATTTCTACTTGCCTTAATTCCACCTGGATAATTCATTCCATCACCTAGTCTATATCATAACATAAAAAAATAGAAATTTCTACGAGATACCCAAAATTTGTGCATTTTAATAGGAAGATGAAAAAGGATAAAAAAACTTAGGAATTTTTGTAGATTTTTAAATAGGGAACATTGGCAAAGTCTTCAAAACGATGAGGAAGAAGTTCTTGTGAAAGCGTTTTTAAATCAGGATTAAAGTCTTCTAGTGCTTGCATCAATTGAGAATGGGTTTGATAAAAAGGTCTTAAAATAGTTCGAATTCTTTTATTTTGCCATTCCATATAACTTCTTGACTGCATATATAAAGTAGAGAAAAAAGAGTGTCCGTTTTCTAAATCTTGTACATCAAATAGTAAGTTTCTAGAGGAAAGTTTTATAGAAGAAGTAAGAATTTCCTGAGAATCAAGGATAGGATGTTCAAGGGCTAAACTTAATTCTTCCTCTTGGTATTCTTGGTCTTGATATCTTGAAAAAATCAGTTTCTTGGGAGTAGTACCAGCTTCATAGGTTTCCTCAAAATAGCGCATATAAGGGGTTTCTGCTTTCGTTTCAATCATGATTTCAGTTGCTTCTGTATGAAGTGAAATGCCCATAGGACTTATAGTCACTTGGATAGGAGTTCCATTTCCTTTTTGCAAATCATATAAAATGAGATGATTGTCATTTCCTAAAATCAGTTTATGAAAAAGTCCAAGAAATGCCTGCTCTTCTTGATTGTCTAAGAATTTTTTTAATACTGGATTTAAGTTTTCCATTTGTTCTTCAACCTGCCATTTCTAAATAGTGCTTTATAGTATACTACATTTTTTCGATTTCGTCAATTTGCACTAGAACATTTGTCGGAAAAAGAAAAATGCTCCTCTTGGGCGTGAAAAATCAGAGCTTTTGTCGAAAAGCTTGCAAGAAAAAAGAAAACTGGTACAGTAAAAGTGGTGATTGGAATGAAAACAAAAGAAGTTATCTTTTTATTAAATCGGATGCATGAAGAAGTAAAGGAAATGTTGATTGAAGAAAGGACAAGGGGATTGTTAGAAAAGCTCTCTAAATCAATTGACAAATAGTGTCTTTTTTCGTAGAATAAATATTGATAAAGGGATTGGTGATAAAGATGTACCAAAATAAAATTACGCTTTCCCCACAGGATATTCTAGAGAAAGAATTTAAGATTGATACGAGAGGTTATCGTCTTAAAGAAGTTGATCAATTTTTAGATGTTGTCATCAGTGATTATGAGCAATTCTTTAATATTATCAACCATTTAGAACAAGAAAAAGCAGAATTGTTAAAGGAAATTATGAACTTAAAACAAGAACTGCGCAATGCTAGAATGAATGTCGAGATTGCCAAAGATAGAGAACCAAGAGAAGTCAGTAACGTGGATGTATTAAGACGTTTATCTCAACTAGAAAAAATGGTTTACGGAAAAGACGATGATTAACATTTCGGCAAACGCTGCCTATCAATAAGGTAGAGGAAAGTCCATGCTCACACGCACCTGGAATGGTCGTAGTGTTCGTGCCTAGGGAAAAAATAACCTAGGGTAGAGAAATCTAACGGCGAAGGAATTTGCTAAGGGAAACTATGCAGGTTCTGATAAAGTGCCACAGTGACGAATTCTTTGGAAACGAAGAAGTGAAACGAGGTAAACCCCACGAGTGAGAAACCCAAATTTTGGTAGGGGAGCTCTAACAACAGAAACAAAATGGAGTTAGGGACTAGGAAACTAGTAGATAAATGTTTGCCACCTAGAGATAGGGACAGAACATGGCTTATGAAATGTTTTTTTAATTTGTAAAAAGAGGTGACACATGAAAGAGTTAGGCGCCTATTTAAAAGAGGTCCGAAAAAGTCATGGTGTAAGTCTAGAAGAAGCAAGTGAAGACTTGAAATTTTCGATCTTAGAACTAGAAAATATGGAAAGTGGAAATATCAAGGCTTTTAAAGATGTCTATCATTTAAGACATATGCTACAAGAATATGCCAAATATTTAGGACTCAATAAAGAAGATGTGACAGAAGAATTCAATGATTTTCTTTTTGAACACACTTCTAAAATCTCTTTAGAAGATATTGTTGAAGCGCGAAGATTAAAGGAAGAAGATGACAAAAAAGTTGTTTCTCCCTATACAACGGTTCATAAAAGAAAGATTAACTTTGCTCCTTTTATTTTAGGAACCATGATTGCTATTTTTGTTTTATTACTTGTGGTTATCATTATTAAAGAAGTCAATAAAGAGCCAGTACGAACATCAGAGTTGAAAGGAAGTGTTAGTAGTGAATACACCTACTAAATTAACAGTTCTGAGAATTATTTTAACAATTGTCGTTATTCTATTTATGTTATTTCCATTTTATGCCATTGGAATTCAAATGCCCAAAGTGCTCATTGGTGGAATTTATGTAAGAGTAGAGTATTTTATTGCTGGTGGAATATTTATTGTTGCTTCCCTAACGGATTTCTTAGATGGTTATCTTGCAAGAAAAAATAATCAAGTAACTGATCTTGGCAAGATGTTAGATGCGATTGCGGATAAATTATTGGTCAATCCAATTTTAATTATTTTAGCAGTACAAGGCTTCATTACACCTTGGATTCCTGTCATTATTATTTTTAGGGATACTGTTGTGGATGCCATTAAAATGGAAGCAAGTCGAAAAGGAAAAGTACAAGCTGCAATTTATTCGGGAAAAATCAAAACAGCGACCATGATGGTAGGTCTCGTCCTTACTTTTTTCTATAATTTACCATTTGAATTGATTGGAATTAGAGTTTCTGATTTTCTTCTATACTTTGCAACGATTATGAGTGTGATTTCAATGATTGACTACTATCGGTTAAACAAAGAGATTCTTTTCCCAAAAGAAGAAATACTATAGGCACATTGACGTGCTTTTTTTCTTGCCTTTATTTAAAAAGGTAACCGAGTGAATTTTTAAAATGTTTCATTAAAAATAGACACATTTTTGATTTGTATCAGTCCAGGAAAAGAAATCTTTAAAATAGCTTTATTTTGACTAGCCAATAATTACAAACAATTGTTTGAAAAAAGTTCTTGACTTCTTAAAATCTTTAATGTTAGAATGAAAATGTAGAAATCATTTAGGAGGTTTATATGACGAAAGCTACAAGTAAAAGTGATGATAAACAAAAGGCATTAGAGCAAGTGCTTGCCGATATTGAAAAACAGTTTGGAAAAGGTTCTATTATGTGTTTGGGAGAAGGAACCCATATGAAAATAGATGTTGTTTCCAGTGGATGTTTATCTTTAGATATTGCTCTTGGTGTTGGGGGATATCCAAAAGGAAGAATTATTGAAATTTATGGACCAGAATCCAGTGGAAAAACGACTTTTGCACTCCAAGCGATTGCTGAAGTACAAAAGCAGGGAGGACGTGCGGCTTTTATTGATGCTGAGCATGCCTTAGATCCTGTTTATGCGAAAAGATTAGGTGTGGATACCAATTCTTTATTATTATCGCAGCCAGATACTGGGGAACAAGCACTTGAAATTTGTGAAGCTTTAGTTCGGAGTGAAGCTGTTAGCATTGTCGTTATCGACTCTGTTGCGGCTCTTGTTCCACAAGCGGAAATTGATGGTGAAATGGGAGATGCTCATGTCGGCTTACAAGCAAGATTAATGAGTCAAGCTCTTCGTAAACTCTCTGGTACGATTAATAAGACAAAAACAATTGCTATTTTTATTAACCAATTGCGTGAAAAAGTGGGGGTCATGTTTGGTAATCCTGAAACAACACCAGGTGGTCGTGCTTTGAAATTTTATTCTACGATTCGACTTGATATTCGAAGAAATGAACAGTTAAAAATGGGTGATGGTGTTGTTGGAAATAAAACAACGGTAAAAGTTGTCAAGAACAAAGTGGCACCTCCATTTAAAACTGCTGTTGTAGATATTATGTATGGAGAAGGAATCTCTCGTGAAGGCGAATTGGTCGATTTAGGTACAGAAGCTGGCATTCTAGAAAAAACAGGTGCATGGTATAGCTATCAAGGAGAAAAGCTAGGTCAAGGAAAAGAAAATGTCAAATTGCTTTTAAAAGAACAACCGGAACTCAAAGAAGAAATTGAAGAAAAAGTAAGAGAGTATTATGGAATTTCATTGAACAAACCTGCTACATAAAGAAGGATTTCATTGTCATTTTAAAAAAATGATGTTATTATAAGCAGCAATTAAGGAAGTGTTCGTATGACGATTATTCAAGGAGATCCTAATTATTTGGTACAGACTTTAAATCCTATCTTAGAAGGACTTGGAATTTTTCTAGGGAATCGTTATCACTCTCTTGTATTCGATACAATTTCACAATTGTATTTTTATGAACAAGATGAGCATCAAACTTTAAAAGAAGTTTTAGAAGAACTTACTGGAAAAATCATTTCAAAACGAGAGTATGAGGAGACAATTGGACAAGAAGACGACACTGCGTTTTACTTTTTAAACTTGCCGAATCAGGAAGAACAGGACCAATTTATTCTTTATCGAAAATCTTCACTCGAGAAGAGGCAAAAATCATTTGCGCATGCGCTTGCTCATGCCATTTGTGGATATGTAGATCCATTGGTTATTGAAGATAAGGAACTTTATGTTCGCAATGGAATTTCAATAGAAAATCAATACCAAGAAAAGCATCGCATTGCTTCCGAAGGCTTTATAGAAATGATTAGCTATGGAATTTTAGAAAAAATGGGTGTTCCTTTAACGCCCGACATGATTCATCTTCCTTATATGGTTGCCTATGGGAATGCCAAATTTATCTATGATGAGCTTGGTGCTCAAAAAGTAATGGACTGTCTTTTATTGAACCAAGGTAACATCATCGACAAATTCAATGCATATACCAATGATTACTATTTTGAAAAATTAGAAAGGTTATCAAGAATCAATGCCATGGAAATGGGTGAAAATGTCAACAAACGTTGGCAAGAAACAGAGCCTATTCATGTGCAATACCTGAAGAAAAAATACCAAATTTAAACAAAAAATAAAAGTCATTTACCAAGACTTCTATTTTTCTTTTCCTTGACATCACTCTTCTTTCATTTTACAATAAAATTGGAATTGTAATAATATAGATTCTAGATGGAGGTAATAATGAATCAAATAATGCCTTCCATTTTATGGATAATTGTTGGATTTACGATTGGTTTCGTCGCCGTTTTTGTTATCAATTCGTTAAGAGAAGTAAATACATCTAAGAAAATAGAAAAAATGTTACAAAAAGCAAAGAAAGAAGCAGATTCATTTAAAAGAGATTCTATTTTAGAAGTGAAAGAAGAATCACATCGTTTAAAATTAGAAGCAGAAAAAGAAATTAAAGAAAAGAAAAATGAATTAAAAGAACAAGAAGAACGAATTTTACAACGTGAAAATAATATGGATAAACGTGATGAACTTTATCAAAAACGTGAAACTGCTTTAGATGAGCGGGAACAAAAATTAACGGAACGTAATAAACAAATTCAAGAAGCACAAAATAAAGTGGAAGAAATCAAAAAACAGCAACTTGATATTCTTGAAAAAGTCTCTGGTTACAGTAAAGAAAAAGCTAGAGAAAAGATTATGGAAAATGTGAAAGATGCAATGCAACGTGAAATAGCTCTTTATATGAGCGAACAAGAAGAAGATGCACGTTTAACAGCAACTGCGAAAGCACGCGAAATGATTGTATCTGCGATGCAAAGATATGCTGCAGATATTGCAAATGACCAAACAGTCACCGTTGTCAATCTTCCAAGCGAAGATATGAAAGGAAGAATTATCGGTAGGGAAGGACGAAATATTCGTACCCTTGAAGCAATTACCGGTGTTGATTTAATTATAGATGATACACCAGAGGCCGTTGTCCTTTCAAGCTTTGACCCTTATCGTAGAGAAATTGCAAGAGTGACGCTTGAAACTTTAATTAAAGATGGTCGCATTCATCCGACTCGTATTGAAGAAGTTTATGATAAAACTTGTAAAGACATGCGAGATAAAATCATGGAATATGGAAATAATACTTTGTTTGAACTAGGAATTACAAAGATGGCACCTGAATTGATTGAGCTGGTTGGAAAGTTGCATTTTAGAACCAGTTACGGACAAAATGCATTACAGCATTCCAAGGAAGTGGCAGAGTTGGCTGGTCTTCTAGCAGGTGAGATAGGAGAAGACGTGAACCTTGCTAAACGGGCAGGACTTTTACATGATATTGGAAAAGCCATTGACCATGAGATTGAAGGAAGCCATGTAGATATTGGTAAAGAAATGGCAAAAAAATATCATGAACATGCAACCGTTTTAAATGCCATCGCTTCTCATCATGGTGATACGAAAGCAACGAGTGTCATTTCTGTCCTTGTTGCCATCGCAGATGCGCTTTCCGCTTCTCGACCAGGAGCTCGTAATGATTCTCTTGAGAATTATATTCAACGACTCACACAACTAGAAGAAGTAGGAAACGACATTGAAGGTGTGGAAAAAACGTATGCAATGCAAGCGGGACGAGAATTACGTGTTATTGTTAAGCCCGAAGAAATCGACGATTTAAAAGCACATCAAGTTGCTCGAGAAATCAAAGAGAAAATTGAAGAAACAATGAAGTACCCTGGAACCATTAAAATTACAGTTGTTCGGGAAACAAGAGCCCAAGAAGAAGCAAAATAGCTTCTTTTCTTTTGCCTATATCTATCCTTAACAAAAGAAAAAACTTTCCAATCATAAACGATGTAACTTCATAAAAGAAACATCATTTATAGGAAAGTTTTCTTTATTTCTTCACATCTAGAATAACCGGCAGAATAATCGGTCTTCTACCA
>CANQOD010000012.1 GCA_947625395.1 uncultured Bacilli bacterium | reverse complement strand
AATATTTAATGCGCTAAGCTTTCTTGCACTCTTTTCTTCTCGTTGTTCTTCTAGCACCCACACTGAATTTATGTTATACTATCCCTAGGTGTTAAAAATGAAACAAGAAAACATGCGTGCTTTTTCTATTATTGCTCATATTGATCATGGAAAAAGTACTTTAGCAGATCGTATTTTAGAAAAAACAGGTGCTGTTACTGAGCGAGAAGCAAAAGCACAACTTCTTGATTCTATGGAGTTAGAACGAGAACGTGGAATCACGATTAAATTAAATGCTGTAGAGCTTCCGTATCATTATCATGGCGAAGATTATTTATTATCTTTGATTGACACCCCAGGACATGTTGATTTTAGTTATGAAGTATCAAGAAGCTTAGCAGCTTGTGAAGGGGCACTTTTAATTGTAGATGCGACTCAAGGCGTTGAAGCACAGACTTTAGCAAATCTCTATCTAGCCTTAGAGAACAATTTGGTCGTTTTACCTGTAATTAATAAAATCGATTTACCAAGTGCAGACATAGAAAAAGTATCTTTGGAACTAGAAAACTTAGGATTTAATCGCGAGGATATTCTAGCTGTGAGTGCGAAAACAGGCGAAGGAATTGATGCGTTAATGCAGGCCATCATTGAAAAAATTCCAGCACCAAAAGGAAATCCAAATGCCCCCTTAAAAGCCTTGATTTTTGATAGCTTTTATGATTCTTATCGTGGCGTTGGTATTGCAGTGCGTTTAATGGATGGTGTCTTAAAAAAAGGCGATACGCTTTTAATGATGGATACCAGTGCCAGTTATGAAGTGACCTCATTATTGACGCATACTCCAAAGGAACAGGAAGTTTCCTCCTTAAAAGCAGGTGAAGTTGGCTATATTTATGCATCGATTAAAAGCATTGAAGATGTTCATGTAGGAGATACAATTACCCATAAAAATCAGCCATGTGACCAAGCTCTACCAGGATATAAAAGAGTAAAAAGTATGGTCTATTCTGGCATTTATCCGATTGATGCTTCTAAATTTGAAGATTTACGCGAAGCTTTGATGAAGTTGAAACTCAATGATGCCGCTCTGACCTTTGAACCGGAAACCTCTTTAGCACTAGGCTTTGGTTTTCGTTGTGGCTTTTTAGGCCTTTTACACATGGAAATTGTAGAAGAACGTATTCGAAGAGAAGCAGGAATTGAAATCATTGCGACGAGCCCTTCTGTTGTTTATGAATGCACCTTGACCAATCAAGAAGAAATTCTAATTGATGCTCCGAATAAAATGCCAGATCGAGCAAACATCAAAGAAATCCGTGAACCGATTGTGAAAGCTTCGATTTATACTCCAAAAGACTATATTGGTGATGTCATGAAACTCGTTCAAGAAAAGCGAGGCCAGTTTTTAAATCTATCCTATTTAGATGAAGAACGCGTTGTTTTAGAATACCATTTACCTCTTTCAGAAATCGTCTTTGATTTCTTTGATAAATTAAAGTCATCCACCAAAGGGTATGCTTCTTTTGATTATGAATTCAAATGTTTTGCCCCTGCAGATCTTGTCAAAGTTGATATTTTACTCAATCATGAGCCTGTAGATGCTTTATCCGTCATTCTCCATAAAGATTTTGCTTATCAACGTGGCAAAAAAATTGTCGAGAAATTACAAAAAATCATTCCCCGACAATTATTTGAAATTCCCATTCAAGCGAGTATTGGTAGTAAAATTATTGCAAGATGTGATATTAAGGCTTTACGAAAAGACGTTTTAGCAAAGTGTTATGGTGGAGATATTACTCGAAAAAAGAAACTTTTGGAAAAGCAAAAAGAAGGAAAAAAACGGATGAAACAAATAGGAAACGTAGAACTTCCTCAAGAAGCTTTTATGAGCATCTTAAATATGGATGATAATCCATCGTGAGAGAAAAGAAAGAAGTGAAGTCATGACACGAGCAATTTCTGTTTATGTGCACATTCCGTTTTGTAAAAAGATTTGCCCCTATTGTGATTTTTGTAAAGTCTTCTATCAAGAAGAACTTGTTGATGCCTATTTAACGGCTTTAGACAAAGAAATTCACGATACCTATCAAAACGAAGCCTGTAAAAGCATCTATATTGGAGGAGGAACGCCATCTTGTCTTTCTTTTTCTTTATTAGAGCGATTATTGCAAATTTGTGCCCAGTTTAAAAAGACACGAGAGATAGAATATACGATTGAATGTAACATAGAAGATATTGAAGAAGAAAAAATAAAACTATTTAAGAAGTATGGAATTCATCGCATCAGCATTGGCGTTCAAACACATCTTCCTCCATTTCAAAAGAAATTGATGCGAATTTGTGAAGAAGAGGAGATTCGAAAGAAAATCAAACTTTTAAAAGAGAATGGCTTTCATAATATCAGTTTAGACATGATGTACGCTCTCCCAGGAGAAACCTTAGCGGATTTGCAAAAAGATTTATCCTTTTTTCTCTCCCTTGATGTCCCGCATCTTTCTACGTATTCACTTTCTATTGAACCCCATACTCAGTTTTATTTACAAAAAGAAAAAAGCATCGATGAAACTTTAGATGCGCAAATGTATCACTTTATTTGTCAAACATGCAAAAAAAATGGGTATTTGCACTACGAAGTCAGTAATTTTGCGAAAAAAGGCTTTGCCTCCAAGCACAATTTAACTTATTGGAACAATGAAGAATACTATGGCTTTGGGGCGGGTGCTGCTTTTTATCTTCATCAGCAACGAGGATGTCATACAAGAAGCCTTTCCCATTATCTGCAAGAACAAAAAATCAGTCAAATAGAAAATGTGAGTCGAGAAGAAAAGATGGATTATTTTTTGCTTTTAGGCCTCCGCAAGACAAAAGGCGTTTCTCTTTTGGATTTTGAAAAAGAGTTTCATTGCTCTTTGTTTTCTACTTACCAAATAGAGCCTTGGCTCGCGCGTGGGGTCATGAAAAGAAATGAAACGCATCTTTGGATTCAAGAATCCTATTTTTATGTCATGAATACGATTCTTGCTTCTTTGTTAAATTCTCGAAAAAATGAATAGATATTATTGCAAACATTTGTTTAAATGTGTATACTATTAGTAGAAGTGAGGTCATTATGGATAGAGAAGTCATTTTTAAAGAGGAATTGAACTATATTAAAAATGAGGTGATTCGAAAAGATGCACAATATTTAATTTCGTTATTACCAGAGTATTTTTTTCATGAAGCTGCTTCTTCCGGAAAATATCATCCTCAATATGCACTTGGAGAGGGAGGACTTTTAAGACATACAAAAGCTGCCGTCCGTTTTGGAGTAGAAATCTTACAAGACCCCGTGTTTTGTGAGCCTTATACACAGGATGAGCAAGATGTTTTGCTTTTGGCTTTACTCCTGCACGATGGCTTTAAAAGAGGAAAGGTAGAAGAAAAATATACGCGTTTTGACCATCCTTTAATTGCTGCCCAGGTGGTGCAAGAAGCTCGTTCAAATTTAAAGATGGAACAAGCTTTGGTCGATATTTTAATCCAGGCAATCAAAACTCATATGGGACCATGGACGCGGGATTATTTTGGAAAAGAAGTCTTGGAAAAACCAACCAATCAATATCAGCTTTTTGTCCATCTTTGCGATTACTTAGCCAGTCGCAAATGCTTTCAACTTGCCTTTGACCAAGACAATCATATTATTGAAAAATAGGTGACTAAGATGAAAGATGGAAAGATTGTTGTTATTGAAGGATGTGAAAGTACTGGTAAAGAAACCCAAAGTAAATTACTGGTCAAAGCTTTACAAGAGAAAGGACTGAAAGCGATTGAATTCTCTTTTCCAAACTATGAGAGTCCAACCGGTAAGATTTTTAAAGACTGTGTTTTAGGCAAGGGGAGTCAGACTTATTTCCAAGAGGGGTACTTGCAAATTGACCCGAAAGTCGTCTGTCTTTATACGGCAGCTGACCGGAAGTATAACAGTCGCGCAATCCTTGAATACAAAGAAAAAGGATACATTGTGGTACTCAATCGTTACACCAGTTCAAACATGGCTTATCAAGGAAGTAAAATCGAAAATGCCGATGAGCGATTTTACATGTATCAATGGATTGACAAATTAGAATATTGGCTTTTACAATTACCCAAGCCTGACCAAACGTTCTTTTTAAAAGTACCTAAATCCCATCTAAAGCAAGGCATTCAAGAATCTATTTTGACCGCTTATCAAGAGTTGTCCGAACTGTATCATTGGGACTTGATTGATTGCATGAAAGACAATCAAAGAAAAACAATTGAAGAAGTACATCAAGAAATTATGGAAAAATTAAACATATAAAAAAAAGCAACCTCTATGATGGATATGAGAGCGTTGCTTTTCTTTTTTAGTATTTAATAATTTGTAAAACAACTGGAGAACAATGGTCAAATTGTGTAGCCATGATGGCAGCAGAATTGAAAATCATTCCAGCTCGGAAACCAGGTTCGTTGACATAAGTACATTGAATTTTAAAAGTAGGGTAGGCATTTTTGACATTTGCACATGTTGTTTCAGGTTCTCCTAAAGCAATTAATGAATTATATAAGATAACAGGTTCCTTAACACTCGCATCACAAGACGGAGTACTTGGTGTTGTTGTTCCAGCTGAGCTGTGATTGCCACTACTGTTTCCACTACTAGAACTACTACCTGAACTAGATGTATTAGAACTAGAAGAACTAGATGAAGAGGTACTTTCTTTTCCTGAACTTAAAGCTAAGGTAATTGTCGTTCCCTCACCAACACTAGAACCAGCGGAAATGGATTGAGATAGAACTGTATCTTTTTTCTTACTACTCGCTTGATAATAAGTATTTGCATTCAAACCAGCTTTCTTTAAAGCACTGATTGCTTCTTGCTTACTCATGCCTGTCACACGCGGAACTTTCACTGCTTTTCCATCAGAAACTTTCACGGTAATACTATCACCATTCTGTAATGTTTCTCCTTGTTTTAAGGAATATTCAATGACTTCTCCCACTTTGACATTCTCATTGAATTCATGGACTTCCTGATACTGTATACCATATTCAGTCACCCATTTTCTAAACTCTTCAAGATTGGTAAACTTTGGCATGATGATTTTTCCTTTTGATAAAACAATTTTGACAACTGTACCTTGGGCAATAATATCGTTTTCCTGATAGTTTGCTTTGATGACATTATTTTTTTCAATCTTTGCATCATACGCTCTTGAAAGTTCTAACTTTAATTTATTTTCAATAATCCAGTTTGTAATTTCTTTTAAAGACATATTGAGTAACTGAGGCACTTTGATTTTAGGACCTTTACTAATTGTAAGTTCAACAACTGTGTCATTTCGAGAAATAGATGTGCCCGTTTTGATGTTTTGTTTCATGACATATCCTTTTTTGATTTCAGAAGAGTAGTCTTCTAGGATTTTATAATTTAAGCCTTGTTGCTTTAAATAAAAGACGGCTTCAAATTCGCTCTTTTCTAATAGGTTGTTCATTCGTACAGTATCACCGTCACGCTGTTCTCCGTAAGAGAACGTGAGTTTCAACTCTTCCTCTCGAAGAATGCTTCCCATTTTACTTTGGTCAATCACCGTATTTTCTTTTTCTTCAGATGCGACAAATTCAACATGGACATTTAATAAGTAATTTTCATTGACATAGTCGATGACTTGGTCACTATCCCAACCAATCATATTAGGAAGAATGACTTCTTTATAAGGACTTGCGCCCTCACTCACTGCGATGGTCACCTGATGTACATTTTTTAAATCTTTTCCTTCTTCGATGTCTTGACTAATGACGTGATATTCTTCGACCATATCACTGTATTCATAATCTTGTTGAATTTCAATGGCATTTTTTTCTGCCCAGGTGACTACATCAGTAAGGGACATTCCTCTTAAGTCTTCCATCTTCTTTGTAACCGTGACAGGAAGAAGGTTGGAGATTGATAGCAAACTCACAAGATAATAGCCAAGCAAAAAGAGAGCACTCAAAGCTAAAATCCCATTTTTCTTTTGTGGGGTTGAAAGCCCAAAAAGCACAAAGAGAATGGTAAAGAGAATAAAGAGAAATCTTGGAATGAGAAAGTTTGGAGTTAAGGTAGCACTTTGTTCAAACAAAACTGTTCCAATAAAATAAAGGAAACTACTGATGAGCGTGAGCACCAACAGCACCATGACAATAGGACTTCTTTTTTCTCTTCTAGAAGTACGTCTTTGTCTTTCTTCTCCTTTTGGTTGTTTTGGAATTTCTTTTGTGAACGTTTTTTCTTCTGTTTTTTTATTTTTCATCATCAATCACCTATTCTTTTCTTATTCAATATTATATAACAAGAAAAACAAAAATAGAAACTTATCTGTCAAGTATTTTGTCAAGAACTGTCTAGCCCTTTCTGTTGTCATTTTTTTCTTCTCTTGTCATGGATGATAAAGTATTATATAATGAAAATGATGAAAGTTATGAGAATAAAGTTTCGTAAAGAAAGTAAGAAGAAAAAATCACTAACATGAGTCAGGAAAAAGGATAAAGAAAAGTTGTTTTCTTCTTTCAGGGGTTGAAAGAAAGTGATGATAATCAAAAATTACTTTCGTCAAAATGAGGTGGAAACATCTCTTTGGAAAAAAATCCAGTCAAATATTAAAAACAAAACATTCATTTCAAAGGTCCAAGGAGGGAAAAAAGGAACATGAAAGGAATTATTTTAGCTGGAGGAAGTGGAACAAGACTTTATCCAATCACAGAGGGAATTAGCAAACAGTTAATGCCTATCTATGATAAACCAATGATTTATTATCCATTATCTACTTTAATGCTTGCAGGAATTCAAGACATTTTAGTGATTACAACGGAAGAAGATCAAGCAAATTTTCGCCGTCTATTAAAAGATGGCAAGCAATTTGGCATTCATATTTCTTATGTTGTCCAAAAAAAGCCGGAGGGCTTAGCCCAAGCCTTTTTATTAGGAGAATCTTTTCTTCAAGAGGATTCTTGTGCGATGGTTTTGGGAGATAATATTTTTTACGGCAATGGTTTGAACGATGTGTTAGAAAAAGCAACGGAAAATGCGCAAGCGGGTTTTGCGACTATTTTTGGCAATCAAGTGAAAGATCCGGAACGTTTTGGAATTATGGAACTTGATGCGCAGAACAATGTATTAAGCGTAGAAGAAAAGCCCAAATATCCAAAATCGAACTATGCCATTACAGGACTTTATTTTTATCCAAAAGGCGTGAGCCAACTAGCCAAAATGGTCCAAAAATCTCCACGGGGTGAATTAGAGATTACTTCTTTAAATGAACTGTATTTAAAAAAGAAAAAGCTCAAGGCAGAATTGCTTGGTGAGGGATTTACTTGGTTTGATACGGGTACCTTTGACAGTCAAATTGATGCTGCCAATATGATTCGAACGATTCAAAACAATAAGGATAGATTGATTTGCTGTCCTGAACAGATTGCCTATTCGAATCATTGGATTGATGAAATGCAACTGGCTGCCCAAGCAAAATTACAAGAAAAAAATACCTATGGACAATATCTTGAAAAATTCCTATTGAAAGCACACGAAGAGGAATTTAAAAGACGAATTGAAAAAGTATTAAAGAAATGAGGAAGAAGAAATGAAGAAAACAGAAACAGAATTAAAAGATTGTTATATCATTGAACCGGATAAGTTTGGAGATGAACGTGGATATTTTTCTCCTTACTTTATTGCCAAAGAATTCCAAGAATTAGGGTTTCAAGGGATTGTTCAAGCCAATGAGAGTATGAGTAGTAAAGGAGTTGTAAGAGGACTTCATTTCCAAAAAAATCCAAAATGTCAAGCCAAAATTGTCGAAGTGATTGACGGGGCAGCAGTGGATGTTGTTGTTGATATCCGAGAAGATTCGCCCACTTATGGCAAGTGGACAAAAGTTTTATTAACCCCGGAGAACAATTGTAGACTTTATGTGCCACGTGGTTTTGCCCATGGTTTTGTCAGCCTAGAAGATCATACTAAATTTCGCTACTTTGTTGACAATGATTATGCGCCGGAATTAGAAGATGGAATTTTATGGAACGATGAAGCGTTAGGAATTGATTGGGAGAAAATCTTTCAAGAATATGGAATTGAAACGCCACTTTTATCAGAGAAAGACCGTGTTAGACTTCCTTTAAGTGAAAGCACTGTCAAATTTCGAAGAACGCCAAAAAAATATCTGATTACAGGAGCCAATGGACAGTTAGGATATGATATTGCCAAAGAATTACAACGAAGAGGAGAAACAGAAATCTTAGCTATTGATAAAGATACATTAGATATTACAGATAAAGAGGCTTGTATGGAACTGATTACGGCATATCATCCGGATGTTATTTTTCATTGTGCTGCCTGGACCCAAGTGGACCGTGCAGAAGAGGAAGAAGAACTCTGCCGCCTTGTGAATGTAGTAGGAACGAAAAATATCACAGAAGCTTCCATTCAAGTGGGTGCCAAATTACTTTATTTGTCGACAGATTATGTGTATGACGGCACGAAAGAGGGGCTTTATCAAGAAACAGATGCAGTCAATCCTAAGAGTGTATATGGCAAGACAAAATATGAGGGAGAAGAAATTGTCAGACAAAATCCGCATCATTATATCGCAAGAACTTCTTGGGTGTTTGGTATTCATGGTAAGAACTTTGTCAAGACGATGCTTCAATTGGCGGATACGCATCCTGAACTAAACGTGGTTAAAGATCAAGTGGGTTCGCCAACTTATACAGTTGATTTAGCGCGCCTTTTAGTCGATATGTCTGAAGAAGAAAAATATGGGACTTATCATGCGACCAATGAAGACTATTGTTCTTGGGCAGAATTTGCGAAACGCATCTTTGCAATCAACGGCAAAGAAACAAAAGTAAATCCAGTGACAACCGAAGAGTATTTAAAACTAACTGGGACAAAGCAAGCTTATCGTCCTCGTAATTCACGGCTTTCCAAAGAAAAATTACAGGAACAGGGCTTTACATTATTGCCCACTTGGGAGAATGCCCTTACACGATATAGTGAGGAATTAAAACACGAAAAAGTTTTAGAAAGGAAAAAATAAAATGAAGTTTTTAATCACAGGTGGGGCCGGTTTTATCGGGAGCAATTATTTACATTATGTAACGCAAAAATATCCAAAAGATTTTTTTGTCTGCTTAGATGCCTTAACTTATGCGGGAAATTATCACAATATCGAAATTCTTGACAAATTAGAGAATTATCGCTTTGTTAAAGGGGATATTACAAATCGTGCTTTGGTAGAGCAGTTGTTTGAAAAAGAAAAGTTTGATGTTGTTATCAACTTTGCTGCGGAATCTCATGTGGACCATTCGATTCAAAATCCATCCATCTTTTTAACAACCAATATAATAGGAACAGAGGTGTTGATGGACGCATGTCTTAAGTATGGGATTCAACGATATCATCAAGTATCAACAGATGAAGTTTATGGGGACTTGCCATTAGATAGGCCTGATTTACTTTTCACAGAAACAACACCCATTAAAACATCGAGTCCTTATTCCACTAGCAAAGCAAGTGCTGACCTTTTGGTCATGGCATATTATAGAACTTATGGGCTTCCCGTCACAATTAGTCGCTGTTCGAATAATTACGGACCGTATCAATTTCCTGAGAAACTAATCCCTCTAGTGATTTCTAAAGCCCTCAAGAATGAAGCAGTTCCTGTTTATGGGACAGGTGAAAATGTGCGGGATTGGATTCATGTTCATGACCATAATGTTGGAGTTGACCTGATTGTACGACAAGGCAAAGTGGGAGAAATTTACAATTTAGGTGGTCATGCTGAGAAAACCAATTTAACCATTGTAAAAACGATTCTAAAAGCATTAGGAAAGAGTGAAGAGCTGATTTCTTTTGTCGCAGACCGAAAAGGACATGACTTGCGTTATGCGATTGATTCAACGAAAATCGAAAAAGAGCTCGGTTGGAAAAGAACGTATTCTTTTGAACAGGGAATTCAAGAAACAATAGAATGGTATTGCAAGCATCAAGACTGGATTGAAAACATCGAAACAGGCGAATATCAAAAAGCATACTCTTCCGAAAAAGAACATACGACGAATGCCTAAGAAAGTCCAACTGCTTGGTTGGTTGGCACTGATTTGGACATTTTTAAATAAAATAAAAATAAGGGAGGAAAAACGATGAAAAACAAGTTATTTTATGGAGGATTCTTTTTACTGCTTCTTTCTTTGCTTTGTCCTGTGAAAGAGCACATCAAAACGATGCACAGGCCTTATCAACAGGCCAATGATGTGTCACAGGTAGAAACAACACCCATTCAAAATGGAACGTTCAATATCATTTTAAAGAATGTGCCTACACAAGTGACGAGTGTTTCCGTTCCTGTTTGGACAGAAAAGAAAAGTCAAGATGATATTCAGTGGTATACAGCAACCAAAGTTGATGCGACAACGTATCAAGCGACCGTTCACTTGGCCAATCATCATTATGAAAATGGAAGATATTTCATTCATGTTTATTTCACAACAAATGGAGATAGACGTTTTGTGACTTCTGCGGAAAAGGAAGTCGAACTTTCCCAAGGTACTTTATTGGCACAATTAGATGGTGCGGAGAAACAGGCCCAAATCACTTTAAAGGATAGTGATTATCAAGGTACTATTCGTTTTGCTGTTTGGTCCGCAGTCGGTGGTCAAGATGATATTCACTGGTATACCGCCAACAATTATCAGGCAACAGTCCCAATTCAAAATCATTTATCCATCGGTATTTATAACGTACATACTTATCTTTGTTTACCATCAGGAGAAACTATTTTTGTTGCGGCGACAAACTTTGAGGTAAAAGCACCACAGGGTACCATTACTTCTTCTTACATAGAAGAGAGTGGTCAACTTCAAGTCCATATTGCTAATCTTTCTTCAGAAGTTGTGAAAGTAGACGTTCCCCTTTGGTCCGATACGGGTGGTCAAGATGATATTCTATGGCATGTGGCCCAAAAACAAGCCGATGGAACTTATCAAGTCACGGCCCATGTAGGAGAACAATATTTTTCAAGAGGAAACTATACGGCACACGTTTATGTCACCCTAGCAAATGGGATTCGAACTTGTCTAGGTGGTGTTGGCATCTATGTTCCTGAAACCCCTCTTATAAAAGCTACTTTAGATGAGAGGGCAACAACGATTTCTGTTTCTTATGCCGATGCGCATCTTTATCGAAATGCTTCTCTCGTTTATGCAGTGTGGTCAGAAGCAAAGGGACAAGATGACATTCATTGGTATACAGCGCAAGCTGATGGAAACTACCAGGTTGCGCTTGGCAATCACTTGAATGCCAATGGAGTCATTGATAGTGGTCGATATCAAATTCATCTTTATGCCAAGGACCGAAATGGAAAAATGTACATTGTTTCCGCTACAGCGATTTCCGTGCAACATCCACAAGTCAATGTTGTAGAAATCACAGAGGTTCAAAACGGGGCTTTTGATGTCATCATTCGCAATGTAACTTCCAATATCACTCAAATTCAAGTTCCTGTTTGGTCAGGGAAAAATGGGCAAGATGACCTTGTTTGGTATCCTGCAGTACGGCAAGCAAATGGCACTTATCAAGCGCATGTACCTTTACGAAATCACCAATATGTCAGCGGTAGTTATGCTGTTCATGTCTATTTTACAACCAAACAGAATCAAAAATTATTTCAAGGATTTTCAAAACAAATTACGCTTCGTAAGGGAACATTAGAAATTCAAAATCACAATGAAGAAGATAAAAATATACAAATCACGCTTCTTGATTCCGATTATGGAAAAGAACAGCTCCGCTTTGCCGTTTGGTCCGATGTGGGTGGACAAGATGATATTGTTTGGTATCAAGCAGAAAAAAACAAACAAAATGGAACGGTCACTGTTCCGATTCAAAAGCATCATACGGCAGGGAATTATTCGGTCCATGTCTATGCTTATGATGCCAAAGGGCGTGCTTACTTTTTAACCGCAGGAACTTTTACAATTGCGGATATCAATGATTTTCAAGCAGAAATTCAAAATGTAGAAAGTGAGCAAGGAACCTATCAAGTTGTTGTACAAGATATTGCAAGTAAATCGGGTATTCATCAAGTCAAAGTTGCTGTTTGGTCCAAAGATAATCAAAGTGACTTGTATTATTATAAGGCGACACAAGATGAGAATGGTCGCTATGTTGCAACCATTCGTGCAGAGAATCATCAAAATAATAGTGGTCATTATCATACTCATGTCTATGTGATTGCGGAAAATGGCATTCAAAAGGTAAAAATCTTAGGGGATGAAGAAATCAAATTGAAAATCAACTATGCCGTTTCTTCTAAAGGAAGAGGAATTTATGAATTGATGATTACGCAGTTACCATTTTCTGTTTCCCAAATTTTAGTGCCAACTTGGTCCGATGCTGGTGGGCAAGATGACCTTGTTTGGTATCAAGCACAAAAGATGGGCAATGGAAAGTTCAAAGCGACGATTCGCTCTTTCCCACATGCTCCTTATGGCGCAATGACATCGCATGTCTATGAAACTGTCAATGGAAAAAATACCATTTTAGGCGCAGTCAACTATACAATAGAGGGATATCAATATATGGTAGATACCTACTATCGACAAAAAGATGACCGTTGGAAAGACCGTGCTTATGGTCCAAGTACACTGGGAAAATCCGGTTGTGTGCCAACTGTTTTAGCGATGGCTTATACAACGATTTTAAATCGAGAAATTACACCTGTTGAAGTTGCGGATTATCTCTATCACTCGACGAATGAATTTAATCGCATCTTCCGTGGAACGAGTGGCCTTGCGATTCAATATGCCAATAACCATTATGGTATTTCTTACAAAGGATTGACTACTTTAAGCGAAGTTCAACAGGCACTGCAAAGGGGAATGATTGTCCTTGCAGCAGTCAAAGGACCTGACTTCGTTGAAAAATTAGATGTTACACATGAAATTTTAATGTATGGTTATGAAAATGGAAATACAACAGTCAAAGACCCTGACCGGCAAACAAACAATAAAAAGTTTTCTGTACAATATCTCTATCAAACAAGAAGCGATAGTGCGATTGATTTAAAAGGTGGCTATGTCTTTTATGCCCTTTACTAAAAGAGGAAGTTTTTCAAAGGAGAAACATTCTCTTTTTTCTTTGAAAATAAGGGAGCGTGTTGATTGAAACGAGAAAGACCCATCATTAAAACAGACGAAAACGGAAAAAGCATTTACTAAATGAAAAGACCACATGTTCAATAATAAGAGCGCATATTAAAACGTGAAGGATGTCTGTTCAAATGGAAAGGGCATTTGTTAAAATAAGAAGAACACTTGCTATTTTCTTTTTGAATTTGATACAATAAAAGATAAGAAAGCAAAAGATTCTATAGGCAAGAATCAAATAGGAGTGATTGAAGTGATTGTACCATTTTTATTTATTAACGAGAAAGATTATATTCATCCATTATGGATTTTTTATAAGTACATGCAGTTTGCCCTTGATAATGATGTTCCAATCATTGCAGAAGAACCTTTTTTTAAGAATCCCTCTTATTATGAAAAGAAAGGTGTCTATCCTTTTCGCTCTTTTCATAATGATTACGACGAAGTCTATGAATTTGATCGACCTACAGATGAACGCTTAAAACAGCTCAAGAAATATGTGTTACCTCTTGCCGAAAAGAAAAGAATTCTGTCAAAATATCCCAATTTTATGGAGGGCATCAAAGCGTTATTATCCCGTCGTGATAAAGACTTTGAAACCTGGATTGACAAGCAAGTTGTTCAAATTGAAAAAGAACATGGTAAGATTGAAGCCATTTTAACGTGGAGCTGGTATCCTAGCTTAGAAGCTGTTTGCAAGAAAAGAAAAATCACCTTAATTCAACAAGAACTTGCTTCTTTTCGTCCTAATACATACGCCTTAAAAATGGGATACTTTCAATTTTATGACAAATATAATAGTGAACAATTGGAACGAGATTATGAAGCGTATCAAAAGGAAGCAAAGCCCTTTCCATGCTTCAGTCGAGAAGAGTTACTCGCCCTTTTCCTTGCGAAAGACAATCTCTTTTATCTTCATCACTTAAATGACCAACCACAATATGAATTTGGTGTGAGCATTGGTCCTGATACAGACCCTTATGTCGAAGCAAAATGCCTTTGTAGTCATGATGATTTACTGGGCCAAATCGAAAGATTAGTGCCTAAAAATCGAATTTCTTTGCGCATTCATCCCGACCGAAAAAAGCGAGATTACTATGAAGAAAACTATCTTGTGAATCATTCCTCTTCTTCATTAGAATGGATTTTAAAAAATAAACGCATTGCCAGTATAGGCAGTAACCTTTCTTTTGAAGCAGAATTACTTGGTAAAACAGCTTATATCATTGGTAAAAACTTTCCTTATCGTTCAGGTGGCGTGAGTCACTTGGATTTCTTAGAAGAAAAAGTTTGTGATGCAGCGTATTTGAACTATATTATTTTTGGGTATTATGTTCCTTATAGTTTAATGTTCGATAGGCATTATATTGCTTTTCGTTTACGTCAACCAAGTAACAAGGAGATTTATGCCTATCATTTAAAATATTTGCTTCAAAAAAGCCATTTGACAATGAAGATTTTCAAAGTTCAAGGACGAGAAAGATTATGTGAGATTCTCAAGCAAGCTCATGGTATGACGAGTGATGAAGCGAATGCGTTCCTTGATGAGTATGTTTATTTAGAAGATGTCATTCGAGAACTCACGCATCAAGTGAATTTACGAGAAGCAAAATACCAAGAAGTCGTCAATAGTCGCTCTTGGAAAGTCACAAAGCCTTTAAGAAATTTGAAAAAATGGAAACAAAAATTTTAGTTGACACTCCTATTTTACAAATGCGTTTGTATCATGT
>CANQOD010000011.1 GCA_947625395.1 uncultured Bacilli bacterium | reverse complement strand
AAAAAAGCTCCAAACAAATGGAACTTTTTCTTAAAAGAGCTGTTGTTGCTGTTTTCCTTTTGAGTCGATTGTAATTGCAAAGATATCCATATCTTTTTTATTTTTGGCGAATAACCGTGCATTACTTTGTCCAATCACAAGCAATTTGTTGTTTGTTTTCAAAATCTTACTAAAATAAGTTTGCTGATTTTTTTCTTTCCATTCATTCGAATTTAACACTTTTCCAGTTGCGTCAAATGAAACATAGATTCCTGAATAATCAAAATTTCGAAGTGTTTTTGTTGTTTTTTCCTTATTTAAAATAGCACTATGTCCAACAACATGAATTCGATTATCATCAATCCATATAGAATTAAATCGACTCATATCATTTTTCTGATACGTTTTTTCTAATAGAAGTTTTCCATCCTTACTGTATTTAACAAGCAACGCTGCTGTTTTATAATCGTCACGATCTTCACTTAATTTTTTACTTCCAACAATGACCAGTTCATTATTGAATGCTCGAATTGCTGAAAAACCAATTGTGTCCGTTTGCTCATAATTCTTTACAAAAATTCGTTTTCCATTCAAATCATATTTCACAAGAAGCCCTACTCGAGAAGCATCTTTACCTACAACATAAATGGCATTTTCTTTTTCTAGCACAAGAGCATCATTAAAGGTTCCTGATTTACTACCACCAAAATTTGCTCTCCAAAGCTCTTTTCCCTCTTTAGAATAGCGAATCAATAAACCACCACCACGTTCATCAAAACCTAAAGTCATATTTTCAAAAATCGTTTGGCCAAGTACTAGATAACCTCCATCACTTAATGGTTTCACTGCATAAAATTGCGTATCAGCAAGAACAAGCACTTCTTTTTTCTCAAGAACATTTCCATTTTTATCATATTTGACAATAAGTCCCGTTCCTGTTTGTTCTTGATGATCTGTTTTCGTTTTTTCATATTGTCCAACGGCAATATAACCATCTTCCACAGCACAAATATCATTATAGATACTATTGTAGCCATCTAAAAATCCCTTTTCAAAAAGAAGTTTTCCCTCTGGACTATATTTCGCAAGCATTGCTTTTTGATAGCCCTTTTGATAACCAACTTTGCTTCCTTTAAAGTCACTGGAACCAACCAAATAATAGCTTCCATTCTTTTCCGTCAAAGACGATGTAAGCGTCGTATAGACTTTCTTTTGTTCACGTTGATAATATTGATAGAATATAAAAGCCCCCTCAGCCACTAAAATAATCGCACAAATAATAGCAATCACTTTTAGCACTTTATTCAGTCGTTTTTTTTGCATTTTTTTTGATGTTTCTTGCTTCTTTTTCTCTTTTTTCATCATTTGCTTCCTTTCTTTTGACGTTTTTAAACAAGGACTAAAATTGAGTATTTTTTCTTCCCACGGCGTATAACAAAGTAAGTATTTTCAATTGCCTGTTCGCTTGTAAAGAGAGCAGCCTCATCTTGCCATTTTTCTCCGTTAACAGTAATACTTCCCGCATGAATCAACTCTCGTCCCTCACGCTTGCTACTACAAATACCCGTTTTTACTAAAACATCTAGCAAGTTACTACCCATCTTTACTTCATATTTTACAACACCTTTAAATGCTTCTTCAACTTCTTTCTTCGTAAAATTTTGAATTTCTCCCTTAAAAAGTTTACGACTAATTTCTTTGGCCTCTACATATGCTTCTTCCCCATGTAAAAAAGTAATCACTTCACGAGCAAGCGCTTCATGCGCAAGACGTTTTTCGGGTTCTTTTTTTGTACTTTCTTCTAAAGCTTCAATCTCTTCTTTCGTTAAAAAAGTTAAAAACTTCAAATAATCAATCACTTTCTCATCTTCGGCATTAATCAAAAATTGATACAACTCATAAGGAGTGGTTTTTTCTCTATCTAACCAAATAGCACCACCCTCACTTTTACCAAACTTGGTTCCATCGCTTTTGGTCAGTAATGGCATAGTAAATCCATAAGCCTCTTGTCCTGTTTTCTTTCGAATCAAATCAATTCCCGCAGTAATATTCCCCCATTGGTCCTGTCCTGCGACTTGTAAAGTACAGCCTTCGTTTTCAAAAAGATGTAAAAAATCAAGAGCTTGTAAAAGCATATAAGAAAATTCTGTATATGTAATTCCACTATCTAATCTTCTTCGTACAATATCTTTATCTAACATATAATTAATATTAAAGTATTTCCCATAGTCCCTTAAGAAGTCTGTGACACAAATTTCCTTAATCCAATCATTATTATTCACCACTTGAAAGCCAAAAATTTCCTCTGCCTGCTTTTTTAAGCAAGCAAAATTGTGTTCCACTTCTTCTTTTGTAATCATAGGCCTTTCAGCTGTTGGTTTTGGATCCCCAATCAAACCTGTTCCACCACCAATCAAAAGAATAGGATTGTGTCCTGCTTCCTTTAATCTTTTTGAAATTAAGAAAGAAGAGAAATGGCCAATATGCATACTATCGCCTGTAGGGTCTGTTCCAATGTAAAAAGTCAATCCTCCTTGGTTAATTTTCTCTTCAAGTTCAGGACTAGAGATATCTTTAATGAGTCCTCGCCATTTTAATTCTTCGAATACTGTCATTTTCTTTTTTTCCTTTCATTCAATACATAAATTTCCATTTTTCATAATTGTAATTTCTTGTCCATCTTTGGTCGTTCCAATAATTTCCATATCGCTTGTGCCAATCATAAAATCAACATGCGTACAGGAATCATTGATACCTTTTTGATAACATTCATCCTTGGTAAGACTGGTTCCACCTTGAATGCATTCCATAAATCCTCGTCCTAAAGCAAAGTGACATGACGCATTTTCGTCATATAAAGTGTCTTGAAACAACACTTTTGAGTTGGAAATAGGGGAATCATCATCCACAAAGGCACATTCTCCTAAGAAATGCGCACCCTCATCCATGCAAAGAATGGAGTCCAACATTTCTTTTCCCGTTTTGGCATCCCAGGAAACAGCACGTCCTTGTTCAAAGCGAATCCAAAATTCATCAATGAAGACGTTATTATATAACAAAGGCTTACTACTATAAACAATGCCTTCGGTACGACGATAGTCTGGTGATGTGAAAACTTCTTCACTTGGAAGATTCACAAGATACGCATTTTCTTGGGCACTTGAAAACAAGTAGTTTTCTGGTAAACCAATGGTAATATCTGTCCCTAAATGGTTACGATAATGCAAAGTATCTAAGTGAAGACGGTTCAAAGCATCGACTTGTCTTCCTTTGACTTTCATTTTTTCTTGCCAAACTTGAAGCGGATCTTCTTCTTCATTGATATGGCAAATTTGAAAAATCAGTTTCCATAACTCTTCAAGTGGATTGGCAGCATCTTTCAATATTTCCTTAGCCCAATAGACATTAGGTACTCCAAAAATACACCAGGCAAGTTGGGATTGCATGTCCCGATAAGTCGCAATTCTTTTGGCCATTTCTTTATTGACTTCTCCTAATTTCTGTTGGTCAACACCATCCATACTATGTGGATAAAAGGAAGTGATGAGGGCAAATGCGGCATTTTTTAGCGCATAATCATTCATTTTTGTACGGTCAAACGCCTCATCTTCTAAACATTCTTCTACACTTTTTTCTAGTAAGAGTTGTCTTGCTCTTTGAGGGTCCCTGATTTCTAAGTAAATATCAGTGACTCCCATCTTTTTGGCTTCATCAACCAATAACTCTGTAAATTCTTTTAAATAAGGCTTTGAAGAAATATAAAGCGGCGTGCCTTTTTTGATTTTTAAACAACCCTCTAAAACAAATCTTGCATATTTTCTTTTTAAGTCTTGCATTTGCTTATCTCCTTTCAAAAAAAACACGGAGCAACGCTTTTTAAGGGCGAATTGTTCCGTGGTACCACCTTACTTCAGTATAAAACTGCACTTTGCTTGTTATCGCCAAGGTACGTTTCTTTATCAATGTGCTGTATTTCAAAAAAATCGTTTCTTAAGTTTTCACCATCCACTTAAGTCTCTCGTTTTTAAACTTCTTTTTTCTACTTCTTCACATTTCACTTAAAGAATATTGTTATTATGCCAAATTGCTTGCTGTTTGTCAAATTTCCACAAGACTTGTGAATTATTTTTTCTTCTTTTCGTCTTCTTTTTCTAGTTTGTCTAAAACTTCTTGAATGACATCAATTGCTTTTACACGAACTTCATCTGCAGCTTGTTCTAAAACAGGTGTTCCTTTTTCTACTGCATAGTTGACTAATTCTTGGCATTTTTTCTTAATTTCTTCGCCTTTTTTCTTTGCAAGCTTAATTGCCTTTTCTTTGTCTAAGTCTTCTAAATCCGCTTTGATTTCATCAATTTTTTGTTCTACTTTTTCTTTGACTTCATCCAAATCTACTTCTTTTGCTTTTTGAACAAGCTCATCCAGTTTTAATTTTAACTCCCGTCTTGTTTCACTTCCTTTTTTAGGTGCAAATAAAACTCCTAATCCTGCACCAATTGCAGCTCCTGCAACAAATTTTCCAATTCCTTTACTCTTCTTCCCCATCTGTATCAATCTCCTTTCCTTTTCTTTTAAATATTTTACAAATGGCAGTGGATACGGCGCTAACCACTGTATCACTTAAAATGGATACTTTATCAGTAACTAAATCAATGATGGAAAAGAATCCATTTAAAGTATTCAGTTTTCCTTCTACATCATCAGCAATACGATTCACCCGATTCAGTGTTTCAATTGCCTTTACAACAAAGATGATTAAAACAATGACTAAGATAATGGCAGCAAGACAAAGTAGCATGGGTAAAAAAACTTGTAAAAATTCCACTTTTATTCACCATCCTTTTCTTCATACATTGAATCAATTAAATCAAATAAATTATCTTCGACTTGGCCATCATCTGTTTTTTCTTCTTGTCTTAAATCACTTCTTCTTCCAGTTGCTCTTTCTTTACTAACATCCTTATAATCTATATTATATTCTAGCCCTAAATCCTCAAAATATTCCTCGGCATCACCAACGGTCACTTTTGGAACAGATGGTGTTGTATCATCACTGATATCTAATAAAGCTTCTTCTTTTTCTTCTGCCTCAACTGTTTGTGGTTCTTCAGGTTCATTGGTTAATTCTTCTTCAAATACTTGATCATCGGTTTCTCCATAGGCTTTAGCACGAACAGCATCCAAGTCCATTCGATTTCCAGCATAACTAGATAAGCGAACTTCCTTTTTGGATACAACATCTTCCTTTTTATAATTTTTATCTAAGATGCCATAAATGGGAGAAATAATGGGAGATGGGGTGAAGAGAGCTTTCTCTTTTTTCTTTTCAAAGCCATATTCATGAATTTGAATCTCAGGTTCCTGTTTTCTTCCACCCGTATATAAAGGAGCTTTCTCTTCTCTTCTTGGTCTTAGCTCTTCTTGATAAACAGGGGGCTCGTCTTCCTCGATTTCTAAAAATTCCTCTTCTTCTTGAACGGGTGGTTCTTCTTCAGCTGGTTCTGTCAAATCTACAAAGTCAGATTCATCCATAATAGGAAAAACGAAATCTTTCTTTTCTTCCGGTTCTTCCTCTTGAACTGTTTTTTCTTCTTTTGGAAGAATCATTTTCTTTGCAATGGGTTTTTCTTTCGTTTTTTCTTTGGCTTTTTCTTTTCGTGTTGGAGTGTCTACTTCAACATATTCTTCTTCAAAAAGTGCATTTTTTAATTTGTCTAGTAATTTCATCAAATCACCTCTATTTATTTTCTTCCTCTTTGATTTCTATTTGGTCTTCCTCAGGCAATTCATTATCCGTATCGATAAATTGGTCGACCTTTAAATAATTATTATAATCGGTTACCTCGTCCCCTTTAGGTTTTAAAATGCTAAATGTTTCTTCTTTATAATGCAAAATATTTTCTCCAACTAATGTTTCTAGAACTTTATCATTATAAGAAATAGAGTTTAAAATGGTACTCATTTGAATCACTGCTTCTTGAAGATCTTTTTCTTTCACGTAGGCTTCTAATTTTGCATAGTTAAACATTTCCTCTACAAAGTAGTATCCATTCTCGCCAATTTGGCGAATTTCCAAGTAACCATTTTTCTTTTGATAGTTCAATGCTGTTGAAAAGTATACATCGTTATTTTTCTGATATTGATTTTTTGTTTGATGATAATAGCTAATGACATCGACATATAAGTAATAGGTATTCCCTGTGCTATCTTTCAACGTCATATTATAATCATTTTTAGCCTCTAGTTGAATTCCTCTTGGTAAATAGTACTTGTATCCATCAAACACTTGATTGGAAAGCGTGATTTTTTCATCAAGCACACTAGGTAAAATGGTTGCAATACTTTGACTTTGAATGACTTCACATCCTGTTACAAGAAGGAGAATACTGACAAGAACGCATATTTTTGTTTTCATAATTCACCTACTCTTTTATTATTATAACAAACTTTTTGAAGATTGCCTATTCTTTTTACAAATTCGACAGAAAAAGCGCTTTTTCGCAAGTCAAAATCGTCTACTTAACTGCTTTGACATGACAAATTGGAATGCCTTTTTCGCAGAATTTTTGCTCATATTCGCTCTGTGCTGTATCAATTTGTAATTCTTTTTGGTAATCTAATGAAATTTCATAGAGTTGATATCCTTGTTGACTCAATGTTTCTAATGAATATAAAAAGAAAGGAACGTTGTCTGTTTTTATTTTGATTTCTTTTGCCGTTTTAAAAATTTGCTCATATTGTTCTAAAAAGAAAGGACTTGTAAGACGATGCTTCGCTTGTCTTTTCTTTGGCCAAGGATCCGAAAAATTCAAATAGAGCTTATCAACTTCATGAGAAAATAAAGAAGAAATAGAAATCGCATCAAAGCGATAAATTTTCAAATTTTCTAAATCACTTGGAATTTTTAACAGTGCCCGGGCAACCACTTTATCAAACTTTTCAATGCCAATGTAGTTGATGTTGGGATGTTTCATCGCCATTTGCATTAAAAAATCTCCTTTTCCCATACCAATTTCAATATGAAGTGGTTGTTTCTTTGGAAACAATTGGGATGTCTTGCCACAATAGTTTTCTGGAGCTTTTACTAGATAAGGCGAATTTTCCATAATTTCTGTTGTATTTTTTAAATTTCTAAGTCGCATATTCTTCTTCCTTTCGCTATTATCATAGCACATTTTTATCTTTCCCACATAGAATAAATTGAAAGGACGGTATCTATGTATCCAAATACTTTTAATCCAATGTATCCGAATCAAGGAAATCCCAATATGTATCCCAATCAACCAGGACCAATGAATCCTTATGATAAGCTAGAAAGGAAAGTCACAAGACTTGAACGGCAAGTAGAACGATTGGAAGCAAGAGTTCGTAAACTTGAAGGTGGCTATCCTGTACCTTTATCTACAGGACGTGAATATAGTGATGAAAGCAGTCATTATATGATTTAACATAAAAAAGGAACTAAATGAAAAGTAATAGTTCCTTTTTTTATTATCTTTTTGCTTTACCACTTGATTCATTTTCTTGTTGTATCATTTTGTCTCTTAACACAATTAGCTTTTCTCTTTCCTGCATATTATCCGTTTTTTCAGACAAAATTTCTAGCATTTTTAGAATTTTTTCTTGCTCTGTCAATTCTTCTTTTTCTTCCATCATCAATCACACCTACTTTATACTTTCTAATTCCCTTATTCGATTATCAATTATATCTAAATTAATGAGTGAATTGTTATGTGCTAAATAATATGCTACCTGTTTTTTCACTTCTTGTAAACATTGAATTGCTGTTTTTGGGTGAATCATTTTCTTTGTCACCGCTTCATCAATCAAGGATAAAACAGTCCCATATCTTTCAGTAAAGGAACCATCCATTTCAAATAATACCTTTTTAACATCTTCTTTAGAAAATGACGTAATATTATGCGAACGGTAAGCTGCATTTTGATTGTTTGTTTTTTCTAAATATGCTGCTTTATCTATTAAGTAAATTGGAATATCAAAATATTGTGCTGCTGTAATCGATGCATCATCGATCTGATCAAAACAAACAATGCAATTAGGTTGAATTCGACCATCATATGCGCTTTGTCCACTCCCTTTTCTATCTAATGCAATTTCATTATAAATAGTTGAGACAGCTTGCAAAACATCTGGAGGCATATATTCATTTATTCTACTTGTCGGTTCTAATTTTCTTCCACCATGTTCGACAAAAATATCTTCTCTTCCCATTAATAACAACGCATCATCACTAATTTCATTAAAACCATAAAATACAGAATTGTTTCCAGAAACAGTATTCATATGATTATTACTAATCATACTAGTAGATATCGTTGATGCTCCTTCTAATAGATTCCATAAAGCAGGATTTTTGATAATTTGGCTTGCATAATTTTGAAAAGTAAAATCAAATGAACTTAATTTATGAACCAATAATTTAAAATCGATTCCTTTTAATTCCACTACTTTAACTAAATCACTACTCGTCATCGGCTTTCCATGAATATTATTCGAACCAGCCATGTCCATTCCATTGATAGATGAATAGTTTATGCCACTTCCATTCTCTTTGATATGTTCACTATCTTTAAATAAACTATCTGCAAGTAATTTTCCATAATATTTTCTTACTTTTTGACATAGCCTAGAATATGTAGTTTCTATACTACCTAATTTAATTACTTCCTGAAATTTTTCACGTAATTTTGTAATATCAGTTTCTTCATGAATCATATTCATAATTTGTAAAACAGCTTCTTCTGTTGGCGTAATCACTTTTTCTTTCACTAAAATTTCGTCAATAAACAATGGCTCTGAAAAGCCATATTCTTGGAATGTCTTTTCCATATTCTCCAAAGATGAATTAAACAAAATTTTTAAAATACTATCTTTTACAGTTGAAATTTGTGATGAATTTAATCCTTTTTGTAAAGCTTCATATCTCTTTTTCATATACTGATTCAAATCTTCTACACTCTCTAAATGATATTGATTGTTTTCTGAAATGATTTCTAATAAATTTTGTTGTTGAGCATCATTCAACTTAATATTTTTATCCAGAATATCTTTAATTAAAGTCTTTGTATTTTCATATGACAATAAAGCATGATGTAAAAATTTCTTATCATAAATTGATAATTTTTGAATATAAGAAACCCATTCTTTTAGAAGAGTATCATTTTCGTTAATTCCTTGAATTAAAACCTGATCAGCACCACTATTATACTCCAACACTGCATTTAAAATAGGATAACCATAGTCTTCTACCATTTTTTGAGTTAACAAATTTGCATTTAAGGCAGGATTATCTAAATTAAGTTCTGGTCGTACTTTAAATAACTCTCTCAAGTAATCCATTAAAGTTTCTACTTCACTATTTTTAAATCCAAATTTATCTAATATATCAATACAATAAAGTTTCCCGCTTTTCTTAAAATAATCATAAATGATCGTACAAGTTTCTTCTTTCGTAAGAGGAGTACTCTTTTTATATTGTCTCACATAGTTTAAAAACTGTATATCCAAATCCAATATATTCCAATATTTGTCTACTAAATCTAAAAAAACATTATTTTCAAATAGTCCTGAAAATTTTTTATATCTAAAATCTAAAGAAATAGTAATATCTACTTTTTCGAATTTAGAAAACAATTCTGGATTATTTTCTCTCATAGATAAATAGTCTTCAACGCTAAATTCACGATGATAAAATTTTTCTTTTAAATCTTGAGGCATATCTTCGGGTAAGAATAATTCTGGATATTGTTTTTTAAAACTTTGGGGAACAATATTTTCATTGTACGCAGTATCATTAAGTGTAACTAATCTGTGCAATTCCCTATTTAAAATCTGTTTTATTTCTGTAGCAGTACGAGGTAAGGCATTTGTAAATTTTATACGCATTTTATCCCAAAAATGAGCATATTCCAATATAATATCCATTGCATCATGAAATCCCAAACTTTCTTGTAGTTCAACAAAAAAAGCATTTCCATTATTGGTAGTAATATTAGGAACTCGTATTGCATATAAAGAAGTATTTTCTAAATAACGAACCCATTCAGGATGTTCTATCAGTAACATAGGCGTTATAGCTTGCCTATAGTAATATGCTTGGAGATCTAAAGGTGCATTATCTGGAAGATACAAGTCAGAATTTCTATTTTTAAAGGTAGAAGAAAAAAGTCTCAAATTAAGATTTCTAATTTTTTGTTTGATTAAGGCATCTCTAACAAGAGAATAGAAATCTCCATTCGTTTGATACATTTGGCAATACCCATCAAGATCTAACACATTGTTAACTGTAAGTGCATGATTGTTTTCTTGATTAAATTTATTGATTTCTTGAATCCCTAAATTTTCTAAAGCTGTTGCAAAATTTCTATTTGAAAGAATGTCAGATAGAGAAAAACTAAGTTCACTAAGAGGAACTGCATCGAGTATTTTTTCTACACTCTCACTTTTTCCAGACATCATTATATCAAGAAATTTTTCTTTTGGAATATAATTAAATAACAGTTCATATTCCTCATTTGTTAGTTTAAAATCATTAAGAATGTTTAAAGTTTGAAAATGTGAAAATTGATCAATTGCAATACTTAATAGCTCTATTTTATTTTGCATATTCGTTGCATCTTTTATAGCTTGTTCTAATACATATACATTATGTAAATTCTGTCCAGACACTTGTTTTAAAATATATTCATGACGAAGTTCTGAATTTGGAAATAATAAAAGCGTATTCAAGTCTAACTGATCAAATAATTTTCGATATTCTTCTTCCGTTAAAACTGTTGAAAGTTTTAAACATATATTTTCCATCATTTGTTCATCTGTATAATCAAAATCTATATTTTCATTTATACCCAGCTTTGTTAATATTTTACTAAACATTTCTTTCACATCTGAAGAAACATTAGTAGGATCTTTAATTGATATATTAGATAATTGTGTAAAATCCTCTATGAGTTCCTGATTTTGCATTTCTTTTATTTCCGTTGAATGATTTGTTTTTGAACTTGTTTGTTGCTCAATTACCTGATTTATTTTTGTCTTTAATACTTGTTGTGCCATGTATATTTTGGCAAGTATCTTTTCTATTTTGGGATCGATTTTCTTATTGTCTTTATTTTCTCTTTGTTTTAAATATTCCTCTGTTTCTTTTCCTTCTAGTTTTTCTTTTAACTCTTTTTCATATCCCAGTAACTCTTGAATATCCATTTTCCCTAATTCACTCATTTCAAATGATTGTTCGGCAAAGTTAAGCGTTTGATTCATACCGATATGAGCTCCATTCATAATCATTGCTGTAATTGCTCCATACAATGCACTCTTTAATGAATTTTTACTGATTTCTTCAACATTAAATTCGTCCCCAAATAGTCCTGTTTTTAAAAGACCATCTATCCATTCTTGTGTTCCTTCTTCTATTCCCTCTGAAACCATTCGTTTACAGAATTCTTTAAATGTCATTCGTATATTTTCATCCATCAGTTTACTTAAGCCTGGAATAGCACCTAATGCATATTCTAATGTTGCTTCTGATAATCCTGATAGAATTCCATAGAAAATAGCGTCCCATTTTCCACGTCCTTCTACTAACGCTTGATGATAACTTCCTCCTGCTGCGGATGCACCCATCGTTGCTGTACCAAACATTGGAGCTATTTCTGGTCCAAAGATTGGAGTCAATAATAAACCTACCGCCATGGATGGTGTCATGTTTCCTATACTTTGACTAATTTCATAATTATTGTCTAATAAGTTGAATGGATTGCTCGTGATTTCTTCTTGACTATTTTCTTCTCCGATTTTTAGTTCTCCTTGTTGTAGTGCTTGTAAGATATACATACTCTCGTATTCGTTTACACTATAAATTCGTTCTTCTTTCCCTTGATTAAAAAAAGACAATACTAAATCTGAGAAGTTAATCATTCCTTCTCCAAACATTTCAACACCATCTGCGAATCCTTTTCTACTGACCTTAAAATGATTCACGATATCTTTATAATTGTATTTTCCTTCTTGATCTGTTTTTAATGTTTTTAAGAAAGCGAGTGCTTGTTGGTATCCTATATAATTATTAATATCAGATTGAATATCTTCTAAATATTGTTGTGCAAGTTCTTTATTTCCATTCTGTGCTAAGTACAAATATATTTTAATAAGATTTTTATCTTGTTCTCCATAGGCAAGAAAGTGTTCTAATAACTCTTTATCTTCTATTTTAATTTCATATTCCGGATACGTTTCTTTTACCTCAATCAAAAACTCTAATGGGCTTAATGTTCCTCCATTATTTTGATAAGCTTTATAATCAATCTCATATGCATATCCATTAAACAACAAACTTTGATTGACAATCTCTTTTTCTATCTTTCCTGCTTCGATTTCTTTATCTTCTAATTCTACCCTTAAAAGTTGATATTTTGCTGCCTTTTTTAACTGCATTGTTTGATACAATGCCGCATTACAATTTGCTAAATCCGTTTGGAGATTTGAAAGTATTGTAACATATTCTTCATAACTTCCTAGTCCTGTTTTGGCTTTTACTTCTTGATCTAAGAATTCTTTTAAAGTATTCACATCTCCTAATGATTTTAAATATTCACTATCTTTTTTCTTACATAACTCTACAATTTCTGGTACAGACATCTTCGATAATTCTTCTTGTGTAACCCCTAATTCTTGTAATTTTTCTTCACTACAATAACCTTGATATTGAACTGCCCTTTCCGTGAATGTCCATTCTAATTCTGTAAGCGCTTTTTGATAGCTTTCATAGTATTCTTTAAATGGAACACCGCCATCATTATATCCTAACTCTTCATACTTTTTAATTTGCTCTTCTATATGGGCAATGATCTCTTGATAACTCTTGATCTGTTGTTCTAATTCCTGGCCATAAAGTTCCATGCTTTCATTTAAGTGTTCTTCCACTTGATATACGCTATCCATCTCTTCTATCTCTGTCTGAACATTCACACCATGAGCGATGCCTTCTCTATTCTCTTGTGTACTATCTGTAATTGAAGTCGCTGTATTACGTCCTCTCTCTTTAAAAGCATCACTTCCTGACATTGCATTTAACGTTGAAGTTGCAGAGGATGTTTTCATGTTCCCTTGACCACCAAGCATACTACTACTTCCTTGATTAAAAGAAGTTCCTCCAGTTGTCTGATAACCAGTTCCTTTCATTGTGCCTGTTTGGGATACAGAAATAGATGTTGCCTTTTTTCCTTCTCCACTAGTGACACTTTGTCCCATTTTCGTATTTTCATATTGCTTCAGAGGTTCTTTAAACACATCCATGTTTTCATTCTTAGTGGTTTGTTGGGACTCGACTGTAGAGGTGGATTTTTGATATTCTTCTACTGGTTTTGTAAACACATCCATATTCATTGTCTCAGTTTGCGTTTTTGTTTGACTAGAAGGAGCATAGGAATCTATTTTTGCATTCATTTGTTCAATAGTCTCATTCATGTCATTAATTTGAGAATTCATCTTAATGCCTTTTGGGATATTGACATTCACTCTAATGTTTGCCATTCCTATCTCCTCCTATTTTATCTTAATTATAACTATTTTCTTTCACTTATTCAATTGTAGATTTTATATTTTTCGTCTATAATAGATATAGTTGGTGATATGATGAAAAAAGATACTTTTATAAAAGGTGCGATGATTTCCACCCTCTGTATTGTTATTAGTAAAATTCTAGGAATTATTTACGTGATTCCATTCCATGCCATTATCGGAACTAATGGAAGGGCTCTTTATGGATATGCTTACAATATTTATATGTTATTCTTGCAATTTTCAACTGTTGGTATTCCACTTGCGATTAGTAAAATGATTAGTGAATACCATTCATTGGGGTATGAAGATGCGAAAAAAAGGACTTATCGAATTGCCATTCAAATCACATTTGTCATGGCCGTTCTCTCAACCATTATCTTATTTGTTGGAGCTCCGGCAATTGCAGAAGCCATTATTGGAGGAATTCAAGGCGGAAATTCAAAAGCCGATATTACCTTTGTTTTACGTGTTTCCACAACAGCTATTCTAATTTGTACAATTCTCAGTGCAATGCGAGGCTATTTACAAGGACATAAATATATTACTCCTTCATCTGTTAGCCAAGTTATTGAACAACTCATTCGTGTGATTGTGATTATTGTAGGAAGTTATTTTGCAATGCAACTATGGGGAACCAAAGAAGCAGTTGGAATTGCCGTTTTTGGTGCTACTGCTGGAGCCATTGTTGCTTTCTTCTATCTAGAAAAGAAAATGAAAGAAGAACGAAAAAAAGAAAAAAACATCCCAATTTCCAAAGAAGAGCAAAAAATTTCTAATCGTCAGTTATTAAAACAGTTAATTGTTTATACAATTCCTTTTGTAATTGTTTCTATTGCAGTTCCTTTATACAATACAATTGATATGTTTAGTATTGTAAAACCACTGGTGAAATATACGCATCTAAGTACGCAGAATGCCGAAGCAGTCCTTTCCAATATCACAACTTGGGGAGCAAAATTAAACGTTATTGTAACTGCCATTGCTTCCGGATTAGTAGTTTCTGTTCTTCCAAATATTACCAGTGATTATGTGAAAAAAAATGAAAAAGCGGTTAACAATAAAATCAATAAGACCTTACAAATTATTATTTACTTTGTACTACCAATGGTCATTGGTCTCGCTTTCCTAGCAGAACCTGTTTGGTGTATCTTTTACGGAAAAAGCCAACTAGGTGTCAGTGTATTTTCATATAGTATTATAACAGCTTTATTTTATTCCATCTTTCTCAACTTACATACTGTTTTGCAAGCTGTAGATGATCATAAAGCCGCAAACACTGCCATTCTTTTAGGACTGTTTACCAAGCTTATTTTGAATGTTCCTTCTATTATCTGCTTTGCAAAGATAGGACTTCCTGCTTATTATGGACCTATTACTGTAACGATTATTGCTTATCTTGTTCCTATCATTGTCAGTTTAATAGCCCTTAAAAAGAAAGTACATACCTCTTTTGAAAGTACTTGGAAACACATGGGGATTTCCATTTTAGCTTGTCTTTGTATGAGTTTAGTACTTTCTCTTTTAAAAATCTTTATTCCATTATCTGGTAATCGTTTATATTCTTTCATTGTTATTGTTATTTATGCAAGTTTAGGTATGCTGATTTACTTCTATATTACAATAAAAACAAATACATTTAAAGAAATATTTGGCTGTAATTTAGAAGACTTTATACAAAAGTTTTTCAAAAGAAAGAAAGTGCAAAAATAGAACAC
>CANQOD010000010.1 GCA_947625395.1 uncultured Bacilli bacterium | reverse complement strand
TTTGTATTTTTGTTCTATTTATGTCTATAATGAAAACAACAGACAATAAAGGAGAATGAAATCATGAAAAAAATTTTTGATAAGGAAAACAGAACCATTTTACTCAATACACTTCTTTTAGTGTTTCTCATGCTGGGGCTTTTTTTTCTCCGGCAGTCCTTTCCACTAACGCATTTTCAAGATAGATTCGTTAGTAATATTGCTTTATATAATAAGGATACACCACTATACAGCAAATATTTTATCTTGACTTATCTCGTCGTCTTTCCACTTCTTCTTTTTGGAACCTATCAAATTCTTTCTAAATTGTATAAGAAGACAAATGAAGAGGTCAGAAAATGCAACGAAAAAATTTCTATTTTTGGTTTAGTCAGCTATGGTTTGGGATTCTTTCTCTTCTTACGAAATGCGGATTTATTTTCGAGCTTTTTCCTCGCTGCCTTATTAGGAGGCATAACCGTTTTAAATCTTCTTTTATCCCGGAGAAATTACTCTTTTGAGCGTTTTCAGTGGTCTTTACTTATCGCGATTCCTAACGCTGTAGTCATCACTTATATGATACATATTTTGCACCTTGACTTTTTGAATCGACAGCTTTTATTTATTGGATTTTATTGGATTTCAGCACTTTTCTTTTATTACAGTAGCAAGAAATGTCACTTAGGTTCCCTGTCTAAAAGCTTCCTCTTTTACCTTGCAGCACTCATTCTACATCCACTGTTTTTAGAGTTTTATAATATTTGTAATCAGCATCACATCTTTATTCCTCATAAATCTTTATTTCTAGTTGGCATTTATGGTGGATTATTACTGATTTCTCTTATCTATTATCATTTTCAGCCAAAAGAAGAGAAATTTAAGACGCAAAAATATTATTATATGATGTTAATCATTGGACTTTCTCTTTTACTCACAACCAATCCATTAGTCAACATCATCAATACGGATTTCTTTGAATCTGCGAATCATGGTATATCCATCTATGAATTTTTCCATTTTGGGAAAATTCCTATCATTGAAACATTCGATGCGCATTTATTTTCTAGCGAGCTTTTAGGATTCTTATATGGGTTTCTTAATCAAGACTTTTTTGGAGCTATCTTTAGCTTATATGATTCCTATAAATTCATTTTGCTCTTTGTCCTTATTTACATGATTCTAAAAGAATTTATTGGTAGAGAAGATGCTTTTTTAAGTATTTTAACACTTCCCTTTTTAATGGATACATCTTTAATGAGTAATTTCATTGGAATTCTTGCTCTTCTTGCCCTTCTCAACGTAATCAAGAAAAAAACATTTGCTTCCTATCTTCTTTTATGGATAAGTCTTGCCTTGATTTGCCTATATCGACTTGATATTGGTTTTGCAAGTACCTTAAGTGCTATCGTGTTGCTTGGATACTTATGGATAACCAATCGTAAAACTTATGACCTAAAAAAGATGATGCTTTCTTTATTTCTTGTTCTTCTTCCTTTTGCTTGTTTCTTCTTTGGTGTTTGTTTCCTAAAAAATATCAATCCTTTACTGCGGATAATTGAGTTTTTAAAAATTTCTCTTTCCAATAACAATTGGGCTTATTCCGCATTTGGCTCTCCTAGTACTTATGCATACTATCTTTTCTATTACATCATGCCGATTGCTGTACTTCTTTCCTTATTTTATCTTCTAGCAAAAAAAGGAAAGAATTTAGAGAAAAAAGACTTGATTTTAGTTTTCTTTGCCCTTTATTTTATCTTCAATTTTCAAAGAGGATTAATTAGACATTCCTTAGTAGAAAAAACAATGCAAGGAGCGTTAAGTTATTTCATTCTTTATTTTTCCCTCTTCTTATCTACATTAAAGCCCCAAGCAAAAGCACGGCCTGTCGTTGCCTACGCTTGCATCTTAATTCTATTTTCTATGACACTCAGCTTGGATTTTATCAATTTTAATAGTCTAGCCATTGATGTACAAAGCAAAGAATTAAGTTATACACTTGAAGATGAAAGACAAAACAGTAAAGTAGAACGTATTGTATTAGATAAGACAATGAAAAAGGAATATCAAAATCTAAAGACAGTCTTATCCATTCTTTTAAAAGAAAATGAAACATATTTAGATTTTACCAACCAAACTTTACTATATGCAATATTAGGTTATGACAATCCGGTTTATATCAATCAGTCCCCAGGACTTTTATCAGGAGAATATACACAACAGTTGTTTCTTGAAGAAATCAAAAATTATCAAGGAAACGTGCCTATTGCATTAAAGGTAAGAACAAATTCAGACAATCAAATGAATAATTTTAGGATTACTTTAGATGAAGTTGCCAATGAAATGCGTTATTATTTAGTAAGCGAATATATCTATCAACATTATGCTTATCTTGGTTGCGTGGATGATTTTGAAATTTGGATAGAAAAAGAAAGAATGGAAGATGCAAAAAAGAAGCTCCTCCAAAAGCAAATTTCATTAGAACAGAATGAAGAGAATCAAGAAGAACCTTATCGCTTAGATTATATTCCATATATATGGGGAGAAATGGAAAAGATACAAGAAAAAGAAATCGAAACAGTTTCTTTACAAACAACTGCATCTTCTATCTCTTTTAAAGTCCATCCAACACTCCCAAAAGAAAAAGGAAATTACTTGTTGTTCCAAATCACCAATCAAGGTGCTTTATCAAAGGAAACGATTTCTTTACAATCCCTCAATAAGACGCTCAGTCAAATCGATTTTTACGTCTTACCAGGAACCCATACTTATAAAATCCGAATCAGTTCTATCAAATCTTGGTATGAAGACGATTTAGACACAATTACATTCACAAAAAAGGAAGATTACGAAATGACAAAACTAGTGATAGCAGAGGGAGATACTTTAAAACAGATAAACTAAAACGCTTTCTTTAAGGCGCCATTTAAAGATTGGCAAAGAAAGCTTTTCTTCCAATGAAATGAGGTGAGAAAAATTGAAAAAACAAACTGTCTTAACATTACAATGGGCTGTTTTCTTTATCTTTGTCATTGTTGCATTTGGAATGATTGTACTCACACAAAAAGGAAATTTATTCCTCTACCCTCAAATAGAAAAAAAACTAAATACGTACTTTCAAGAACATTATCTTTCTATCAAGAATGAAGTTTCCAAAAGCGAATTAAAATATTCTTATCAAGAAAAATCTTACTATTTTCTCTACAAGAATAAACAAAATGAGAATCTTTCTTTTCAACTCACTTATACCAAAAACAAAAAAATCAAATCCACTTATCAACAGGATTATGTCAAAGGACAAAGTTTTTTAAACAAGCTTTGTGAAAAATTCGAAAAAGAGATTCAAAAACTTTTCAAGCAAGATGAGTTATCCACAATTCAAGTGGAAAGAAAGAAAAACATGACCGACTTTAAAAAGAAAGAGAAACAGCAATTACTTCTTGAAAAGGAACAAAAGAAAGTTGCTTTCTATCAAATTCGTCTTTCCACATCCCTCTTCAACTTGAATGCCAAAGAAATGAGAAAGAAAATGCAAACGATTGATGCCGTTTTAAAGAAAAATGGTTATCAACCACTCACCTATCAAGTAACATTCACTCTTCGCAGTGATGGAACGAAAGGCTTTATCGTCAAGAACATCACAAGAGATGTATTGGCATCCGAAAAGTTAGAAACAATTCTCAATACCCTTGCGCAAACAAAACAAACCAAAGATGAAAATACAAAGATTGAAATGGAGGAACTAAAATGAACGATTGTATTTTTTGTAAAATTATTCAAGGAGAAATGCCATCCTATACGGTTTATGAAGATGATGATTTAAAAGTTTTTATGAATATCAATCCAAGTACAAATGGACATCTTCTATTGATTCCTAAAAAACATTTGACTACCCTTTTAGATGTTGACAAAGAATGGATGGGTCATGCTCTAGAAGTCATTCAAACAAAGCTATATCCACTCCTTAAAGAAAAACTACATTGTGATGGACTTACCCTTTCCCAAAATAATTTTTATGGGCAAGAAGTCAAACATTTTCATATTCACTTGACCCCAAGATATGAACATGATTTAGTAGACTATCAATACAATGAAGAGATGCTCAATGAAGTCGAAACGGTTTTTCATACACTTGTAGAGTAAGTCATTTCAAGCAAGAACAAAGGTATAAACAATATCCAATAAAAAGAGAAAGAATACCACATACACAAGTTGTTTGGGTATTTTTTTGATGCATCTATCAGTCCATGGCTTTATCCATCTTAAAAAAATGCAAGCTCCAAGTCCCCAACAAAGACTAATTGGAACAGCAATATAATGTCCGATATGAAGTGGAATCTCTTCATAGTTCCACATCACTTTATGAAAAAACAATTCAATCAACATACCACCACTCCATTCAAGAAAAGTAAGTAGAAAGCTGACCGTAATAAAAATGACCAAATATCGTGTTTTCTTGTTGGCATCCATCTTCTCGTAAATCCATTTCCCTACCAATAAAATGATGAGAATTCCAATGCCATAAATGGGCACAAAAGGCCCTTTTAAAATGCCACTTTTTAGTCGTGGCAAGAACGTATGCTTTAGTGTTTCCTCAAAAAGAGAACCACCTATACAAAATAAAAGAAAGTTCGCAAGATAATAATACATCGTTTTCACCTGTATTATTGTTCTCTTTTAACTTTCCTTTTATACATAAGGTTCTCAAAATGGAACTATTTTTTCTAGTCATATTCTAGTAATAATTACAAATAGAACCTAAAATGATTGCTAATAAGATATAAAGTACGACAATGATTAAAAAGCCATTGTGACCATGACCACTTTCACATGGTGTATAGTTGCATGAAGAACAAGTTGTCTGATTTACTGTGTTATTACAAGCCATTTATAAACACCTCCTTTATGTTTAGATATAGGCACCGACGATGATGACGAGTAAAATGAAGAGTACTAAAATGATTGCTGGTGAAGATACATAATTACCCATAACTTACATCCTCCTTTTTTCTAGTCTTCACAGTATTTTATGGTAAATGTCCAAATTGTGTGATTATATTCATCTCAAGTTGCTTGCGAAAGTAGAAAAAGTTTGTTATGATAAAAACGATTGGAGGAAAAAACATGAAGAATAAAAAATTAATTGTGGGAACCCTTTTCCTATCTTGTTTCGTATTCGGTCTTACAGGTTGTGGAAAAGAAGTTACTTTAAAAAATGGGGAAAAGCCAGTGGTGACTTTTAAAAAAGGAGAAATTACATCTGATGAACTTTATAAGGATTTAAAAGAACGTTATGGAATTGCTGCTTTAATCGAAATGCTTGACCATGAATTATTTGATAAAGCATATAAGACAGATGATGAAGAAAAAGAATATGTTGATAGTCAAGTAACACAAATGAAAAGTCAATATAATAACGACCAAGAACAATTTGAAGCAGCCATTAAGAATTATTTAGGACTTGAAGATGAAAAAGCGTTAAGAGAATTGCTTTCGCTTGAATATAAACGGGATAAGGCAATTAATGATACCGTCAAAGACGAAATTACCGATGATGAAATTCAAAGCTACTATGACGATACTGTCATTGGAGATATTACAGCAAAACATATTTTAATCTCTCCTAATACAACAGATGACATGACGGCAGATGAAAAAGAAAAAGCCGAGAAAGAAGCACTTCAAAAAGCAAAAGACATCATTAAAAAACTAGATAAAGGTGAAAAATTTGAAGATTTAGCTAAAAAATATAGTGATGATGCGGCAACAGCAGAAAATGGTGGAAAACTAGAGCCATTCAACCATGATAGTGGAATGGATGAAAACTTCCTAAAAGCTGCGATTGGACTTGAAAAAGGAAGCTATTCAAAAGAGCCTGTTAAATCGACTTATGGTTATCATATTATTTTAAAAGAAAAACAAGCCAGCAAGCCAAAATTAAAAAAGATAAAAGATACCATTATTGAAACACTTGCTGAAAAGAAGTTAAGCAGTGATGGAAAGGTACGTTATGAAGCTTTAATGAAAGCACGCGAAAATAAAGGACTGGAATTTAAAGATGACGACCTTAAAAAAGATTATGATGAATATATGAAAAATTTAATTGACAACAGTACTGCTCAATAAAAATAAAAAAGATAAAAAAAAAGGATTTACTTGATTATTCGGTAAATCCTTTTTGATAGAGTTTCATCTTGATTTGTCGTTCTAATTCTTCTCCCTGATACTTTCTTGATAGACGATTTTTCAATTTCAAATATTCCTTTTCTTTGAGTGTTTTATCTTCTTCAAAAGAAGCTTTTTCAATTTCTTCTTGAATCAGTTCTAAATGATAGCCATCATGGATACAGGCTTGTTTGATTTTTTGTTTTAAAAATGACGTACTCTTTGTATGATTAGCTTTAATCATGTGGGCAATTTTCTTTTTGATTTTTTCTTGTTCTGTCGACTGTTCATATTGTTGTAAAGCGTCCATAATCATCTGTTCCTCTACTCCCTTTTGAAGCAAAGCATTCCTGATTTTTAAAGGGCCCCACGAAGTCGTTAATATCTGATTATGCACATAGCTATCTGCATAACGTTGATTGTCTAAATATTTTTGTTCTTCTAGTTTTTGAAGCGTAAAGGCAACATTTTCTTCTGTATAGCCTTTTTTCTTTAAGTCTTCTCCTAATTCTTTTTTGGTTCTTGGTTTGACTTTTATCGCTTTTAATCCTTGATAATAAGTGTCCCAAATGGCATTTTCATGAAGAATTGCTTGTCGTTTTTGCGCATCTATTTTCTTTGATAACAAGAGCTCGTACTTTAAAATGACCTCTTCATAAGCGGTTAGTTCTTCCCCATTTTCTAAAAAAAGGGTATAACTTCCATTTTTGTTTCGTTTCAACTTCTTTATTTCCAAGATGTTCACCTCTATTTTTATTATAGCATATTTCACTTAAAAAAATCGTTCTATCACAAGCAAGAAACAAAAAAGAGAAAAGAACTATTCCTTTTCCACTTTTAAGTGTCCCTCTAAGATTTCCTCAAGGGCTCTCCCAATATTCTTTTTACATTTGTATTCAGATTCAGGCATTTGATAATGTTCTGTCTTTGACATTTCTTTACTTCTTCTCGCAGCGATATGAACAAGTTCATATTTGCTTCCTACAATGTTCAAAAGCTTATCAATAGACGGATATATCACTGTATCACACTCCCTATCTTAACTATAAATGTTTACAGTCCCTTTCGCAAGTAATATGACATAATTAGACAATAATTGACAAAAGAAAAAGTGTCAATGACACTTTTAATTAAATCGTCCACATGGGTTACAAGAACCACATTGAATATTGCTGCAGACATTTTCTTCGCAACAAGAATATTGTGGACAATACGTATGCCGATAAATATGATGATTAATAATACGAGTCCTGATTGGACAAATATGAGGTTGTCCATTTTTGTCAGACCTTCATTGTTTAAATATTTATCTGCTTCATATTTCATCTATTATGTAACAAAAATAATCATTCTATAAAATGCATTCATTGTTTGACATCTATCTCATTTAAAATGACTAAACGAAACATGAATATTGATTGCTTTATCTTCAAATATTTCGATTCTATCTACTAGATTCACGATAAGCTCTCTATGCGGTTCTTTCATAGATAAAAATTTGTTAAGATATTCTATTATTATTTTATCTTTAGATTGTTCACTGATGATAGCATTCATATTCTCATTTAAGTCATTATATCTTTTTTGTTTTATAGAAAGTTGGTTTTCTAGTTTTAATTTCACTCTATCAAATTGTTCTTCAGTAATTTTTTTATTTAACTTATCAATATAAATGTCATCTAAATTATTTTTAATTTGTTGAATGTCATTATGAAGTGTTTCTACTTCTTTTTTCATTTTAACTTTATCGTTTTTATCTAAATGAGATAAAACATTGTTTTTAATCTTATCTTTGTCCATATAATTCAAACAAACTTTGGCCAATGAATTCATAATGATTTGTTCTAATTTATCATAATTATTTGAATGAGTTGTACAAATTCTTTGCTTCATATAAGTTCGATAATAATTACAAATTGTATAACATCTGTTATCTTTTTTTCTTCTAGAAGTGATGGATATTCGATGTCCACAATCCCCACAATACAAAAGTCCATCAAATAAATGATTTTCTTTTTTTTCATTTCTACCCACATTTTTAGGAATTCTTTTTTGCACTTCATAGAATATTTCTTTATCAATAATTGCTTTATGCGTATTTTCTACAACAATATAATCATTTATATCATTTTTAACAATCTTTTTAACTTTATAATTTACTTTACTTCTTTTGTTTTGTACTAAATCACCTATATACATTCTGTTGGTTAAAATATCCCTAATTGTCTTCGAATGCCACGTGCCATATTTTACACTATGATTGCTTTTCCATTCAAAACGATAATACTGTGCAGGAGTCTTTATTCTTTCATTCGTTAACTGTTTTGCTATTTGATAAAATGATAAACCTTCTAAACACATATTAAATATTCTTTTAACAATAGCAGCTTGTTTTTGATTGATTACTAAGTGATTTTTGTCATTTTTATCTTGATTATATCCAAATGGTGGTCTTCCACCTACCCATTTACCTTCTTTCATTTTTGCCTTTAAACTCGATTTTATTTTTTTAGAAATATCTTTAGCGTACATATCATTCATGATGGCTTTAAATGGTGCCATATCATTATTTGAACTATCTAAAAAAGTATCTATATTATCAGTAACAGCAATATATCTAACATTATGTTTTGGAAAATATTTTTCTACGAAATTACCAGTTCCAATATAATCCCTTCCAAGCCTTGACATATCTTTGGTAATAACCATATTTATTTTTCCAAGTTCAATATCTTTAAGTAATCTATTAAAGCCTGGCCTATCAAAATTAGTTCCTGAATAACCATCATCAATATAAATATCATAAACTTCTAAATGATTCTCCTTTACATATTGAAGTAATAAACTTTTCTGATTTATAATACTTTCACTCATCAATACTTTATCATCATCTTCACGAGATAATCTTATATAAAGACCAACGTGATATATCTTATTTACCCCCTCTAACAATTTCTACCTTCTTCTAGAGATAGTGCTGATACTTCATATTTTTTATTTTTATCAATCGTTAGAATATATTTTTTTAGTTCTTTGTTTAAAACTTTTATAAAAATAGCATTTATATCGTTTCCTCCACTAAAAATATAATTCATTTTATATTTATCCATCTATTTTAAGCACCTCACTTCAATTTATGGATAAATCATCAATCTTAGTAATACTAAATTGTATAATCATGCAATGATACATTCATTTAGGACTACTTAGAAACATTCATTTTATCATCAATATTATCTTTTTTTCGTGATGCATATTACCTCTACTAAGAAAAAATTCATCTATGATTCTATCAATTCTTCATATATATTGTTTCCAAAAGAAAGAAGAAAAAGAGTGCACACTTCTTCTTATACAACAAAAACTTGTATACATTCATACTTACAAATTCATCCTAATTTCTAGGTTGCTATTAGATGTCACATAAAAAATACAATCCTTTTAAGAAAATAAAAATCATCCTATATTAAAATCTGAATTTAAACTTATAGGATGATAATTTTTCTAATGTTTTTCTTCTATTTCAAAATTTAATAATTCCTCACAAGTTTTTTCATATAAATCTTGCTCATGTTTTATAGTATCAATTAAAAACATTTTATCATTTTCATATTCTTTTAACCCTCTCATATAATAAGGTTTATCAGTATCTAATACAATAAATGGCATAATGTTATTTTTTAAACATTCTTTAAACATGATGATTCTTCCTACACGCCCATTTCCATCTCCAAAAGGATGAATTTTTTCAAATCTAAAATGAAAATCAACAATATCTTCTAGAGTAGTACTACTTTTTGAATTATATTCTTTTAATAGTTTTTCTATTTCTTTTTCAACATCTTTTGGTGCAGTAGTATTAATAACATTAATAACACCTATCATGTTAGGAACAACTTTAAATCCACCAACATTATATCTAGGATTTTCTTCATCACTCGTATTTCTTTTTAATATCTTATTCATTTCAATTATCATATCTTTAGTTAAACATTCATCGATATGCTCTAACATATAATCAAAGAGTTTAAAGTGATTTTTAGATTCAGTTAAATCATCTACTTGAATTAAATCATCACTTTTTGGAAGAAAAGAAGATGTATCAAATATTGCCTCAGTTTGTTCACTAGTTAATCTACTACCTTCAATTTTATTTGAATTATAAGCAAAATTAACTTGTGAATAATGATATATATTCCCCTTAAATTTAGATTGTTTTTGTTTAATTAATTCATTTTTTATTTTATTTATATTCATAAATTCACCAACTTTCTATCTTTTATTATTGATTGATTCTATTCTTTAAAAATTTCTTCTAATACTTTTTCATTTTTAAAGTATTTATTTCTAATTACCAACTATAAAAAATTTAGATTTATGATTCATATAGATTATCCTTTCAAATGAACATTTATAAATTATTCTCTATTAATTATACCATAAAAAAGAATTTATTATCAAAATCTCTTATCTATTCTTTAGATTTGAGTCTATCATAAATTATCACACATGGGGAACATTATGCATAATCGTACGATTGACAACACGCTCTTGCATAGGTTCCATAATTGGTGTTTGACTTTCCGCAGTAGTCATTTGTAAGTCTTCTCCCATCATCATATTATTACCACTCATATTAATATCAATATTGGTATCTTGGTCAACCGTATTATTATTCCCAATAATAGTACTTTCTTGCTCATTCATAAATTCTCCAAGATTTGGCTGATTAAATAACATACTTTTTCCTCCTATCTGTTATAACGTATGATGCATCTTTTATTCTTGTATCATTAAATGCCTAGAATTTTCGCATTTTCACATTTACTTTTTATCTTTCCTGTACTACAATGAAAAAGCAAAGGAGTTTGTTATGTTTAGTCAATTAAAATTGCTGTGTTATCAATCTAAAATGATTGGAAAAGCATATGATATCCAATGTTCTCGCTTCAATGATACAGGTTTTAAAGTCAAAACGTATCTTGTCTTTGAACAAGAAGGATTTTATCACTTTAAATTTCTTCGAACTTATCATTTACATACTGATGGAGAATTCATCGAAAAAGTGAATGACTTGGAAGCACAAGGCTATCTTTCTTGTCATCAATATTTTTGTCCAGACTTTCAACCAGTACAACAGCGGGTCTATGAAAAAAAGAGAACGACTCATCGCTCGTATGAATAGTTCTCTTTTTCTTTTAAAAAGGCATCTTCATATGACCATTGGAAAATTGTTTCATCAATTTCTTCATTTGGTCAAATTGCGCTAAAAGCTTATTCACTTCTTGAACAGATAAACCACAGCCTTTCGCAATTCTTGTTTTTCGGCTTGCTTTAATGATTTCCGGTTTTCTTCTTTCCTCCGGTGTCATTGAAAGAATAATTGCTTCAATATGAGCCATTTGTTTTGGAGGAATTTTCACCTGATTCAACCCCATCTTAGAAGCACCAGGAATCAGCTTCAATAAATTTTCAAGAGGTCCTAGCTTCTTGATTTGTTTTAAAGTCGATAAAAAGTCTTCCAAGTCAAACTTACCTTGTTGCATTTTTTTGGCAGCTTTTTCTGCTTCTTTTTCATCGATTGCTTCTTGGGCTTTTTCAACCAGTGAAACAATATCGCCCATTCCTAAAATTCGGCCTGCCATCCGTTCCGGGTCAAAGAAATCAAGTCCATCGGGTTTCTCAGATACACCCACAAACTTAATAGGCACATGAGTCAGATGTCTTACTGATAGTGCAACACCGCCTCTTGTATCTCCATCTAACTTCGTTAAAATAACCCCTGTCAGTTGTAATTTTTCATGAAATCCTGTGATGACATGAATGGCATCTTGTCCCATCATAGCGTCAATCACCAACAAAATTTCCTGTGGAGAGATTTCTTTCTCGATATTTTGTAACTCTTCCATCAATGCTTCATCAATATGTAGGCGTCCAGCCGTATCCACAAGCACATAATCAAAACCATTTTGTTTCGCATAAAGAAGTGCATTTTTAGCAATCGTCACCGGATTTTTCTTTCCCTCTTCATAAACTTCAATATTCAATTGTTTGCCAAGCTGCATTAATTGGTCAATAGCCGCAGGACGATACACATCACAAGCCACTAAAAGCGGTTTCTTCGCATGTTTTTTCCTTAAATAATTAGCGAGTTTCCCAGCTGTAGTTGTTTTACCGCTTCCTTGTAAGCCCACCAACATTAAAATCGCAGGATTTCCTTGTACATTTAAAGGAACACTTTCCCCACCTAACAGTTCTGTCAGTTGGTCTTTGACAATCTTCACAAACAATTCACCAGGTTGAATACTAGATTGCACTTCTTCACCAAGAGCCTTTTCTTTAACCTCTTGCGTAAATTCTTTGACAACTTGGTAGTTCACATCCGCTTCAAGAAGAGCAAGGCGAATTTCTCGCATCATATCCCCGATATTTTCTTCTGTAATTTTGCCATACCCTTTCATTTTGTGAAGCGCATTTTGTAATCGATTTCCTAAACTTTCAAACATCGTTATCACCAATTTCTATTATATAGAAAAACTTCTCAAAAGTAAAAGAAAGAATTTCTTAGGGAGGGAAACAAAAAAAGAAAAGGACAAAATACTTGTACTTTCCATTTGTTATTTTTGCCTCAATGAAGCAGTTGTCTTTTGACTTTTATCGTGTTCTTCCGTGATAAGCTTACTGGCATTTTGTTCTGCTTCTTTTTGAATTTCTTCAATCTCTATGTTTTTCGCATCGGTTGCAACACCATTGATATCCTGTATACGTTTTACAACAGACAGTTCCTGTTCCTTGAGCCAAAATTCTTGTTGGGTTTTATGGGCAACTTCTTCCTTGATTTTTTCTTCTAAAGATTTTCCAAAGAAGCTTTCTGCTTGTGCTTGTTCTTTTGGTGGCAAGTTCTTAACTGTATCCAAGTCAGCAATCAGCATCTGATAGACACAACTCTTCACATCCGCTTGAAAGTCATCTCGTTGCTCCTCCGTAGTTAGCTGTAATCGATGTTCCTTAGCACCCTCCTCTATTGCAGCTAAAATTCGAATCGATTGAAGAAGGGCTTCCGTTGCTTTTTGGGGAGTATCTGTGTGTGCAGAAAAATCATGAAATCCATGCTGTTCCATTACCTTGCGATAATTATCCTGGGCCTCTCTATCGATATATCCCCATTGTCCAGCAGGATGATAAGTGTATCCCAAGGCTTCCGATAAAAATTCATTCGCAAGGCCACGGACATTTTCTCCTTGATAAGCGACAACTTGTAAGCCTGGATTTTCTTTTTTAATTGCTTCTTCTTCACCTTGAGGACAAAGGCAATAACATCTTTCATTTAAAGGAACACTGCCCTCAATTTCAAAATCCGCTTCGTTCGCACTTAGGATTTTCTGTTTTAACACTTCTGTCATTGGAATTAAAACAGCATACTTTTTATCATCCCAACTTGAAAAATTGGCATTGTCTACTTCGCTATTCACACATAAATGCGTAGTGGGCCGCATTGGTTCAATTTCATAATCAAGATAAGACCTATGAATTTGATGTCGAACCCCTTTATCTTGCATCGTTTTAATTTGATTGTCTTGCGGAGGATAATCGGTTAAATGAACAAGTACATAAGAAGAAATGGCATCCTCTTGATAGGCTTCATTTCTTTGAATTTGAACACGATGAAGCGCATCACTTTCTAGCTCTCCTTTTTGTAGAACAACGTCTTCATGGCACTTTTCTAAAAACGCTTTTGCTGTTTCATAATTTTGTCCTAAATCTTTGAGGGTTTTCGCATTTTTGAGCGTTTCTAAATAGGCTTCGATTTCTTCCCTCTTCCAGTAAACTACGTTTTCTAACAGTTGCCCTTTGAATGTTTCTCTCGCTACTGTATAATTTTTGTACCACTCTATATTTTTCGCAGTGAATTGCTTCGATGCTTCATGTTTTTGTTGATAAGTTTGATATTCTTTTCGATTCAAAAGACGCTTACCGAAGGAAAACTGTTGTTTTGGAGGTGTTTTATACGCTTCATAGAACTGACTTTCTTGTTCCCATTTTTCTCTTTCTTCTTCCCATTTTAAGAGTTCTTTCAAACAATTTTCTTCTATTTTTTTAATCGTTGTAAGCATACGTTTTTCCTTTCTTTTGCTTTTCTAATTCGGAATTTCAAAAGCTTCTACTTCGCCATAATTTGCATACAGAACCGTTGCCGTAAAGCTTTGAGGACTTCCTTTTAAATAGGATTCATAACTTGAAAAATCATAATGAATCGACTGAATATTTTTATCTTTTCCCACTAAAAGCTCTATTGTATTAGGTGCATCTGCAATATCAATGCTTTCCTTTTGATAGAGCGTAGAAAGCGTCGAAGTACTCACTTCATACCGATAAAGAGAAGAGTCATCTGAATAAACCGTTTTTGAAATAAAAGTGGCCTTAGAGAGCAATTCTTCTATTTTTTCTTCTTCCATCAATTCTCTTAAATGAAAAGGATTCGCACTGACCTGCCAAACATCATTTTGATGCACAAGCGAAATACCACTATACAAGAAATACTCTTCTTGGGTGGAAGATATGAGTTGTTTCATTTTTTGGTAACATTTTCCGGTAAATTCCTTTGAAACATCATTGACAAATTCCTGATAAGTAAATTGATAGTTTCCATTTACTAATGAATCGATTGTGTAATTTTTTTTGCTTTCAAAATTGGTGGTTGGAAAAGTGAATGATTGTTTGGGATGCTCTGCGGCACTTCGATAAGAAATCGCAATGAAAAGAAAAAAGAAAAAGTAAAACGCAAAGAAAACGAGCGCCTTTCCTTTTGGTTCTTGCCACACCTTTTGAATGAAAGTGAACACATTATTGCTTTGAACTGCTTGTTTTTCTTTCTTCTTTCCTCTCATGGTTCTGTTCATTCCTTTCCCTTATTGAAGAATTTGCTGATAAAGTTCCTCTTTCGAAACACCATTTAGAAAATCTTTTGCTAGACAGCGCTTTTTGCCTTCAAGTTGAATTTCTTCTAAAACAAGTTCGCCATCTTTGGTAGAAACACCAATTCCATCTTTATAAATCGCAACAATGGCACCATCTTCATGTTCCATATAAACATGGTCTTCCATTCTTGCTTGATACACTTTGAGTCGTTTTCCATGCAACATGGTATACGCAACAGGGTCCGGATTCATTCCTCGAATTTGATTATAAAGTTCTCGCGTTGTTTTATGAAAATCGAGCTTCTCTTCTTCTCTTGTCAGCGTATAAGCAAAGGTTGCTTCCTCTTCTCGTTGTTGTTTTCTCTCAATCGTTCCCTCTAAAATAGAAGGAATCGTTTTTAGGAGCAACTCAGCACCCACATGACTTAGCTTTTCAGAAAGTGTGCCTTTGGTATCGTCTTCTTCAATCAAGACTTTTTCTTGTGCAATGATATCACCCGCATCCATTTGGGCACTCATGTACATAATGGTAATTCCTGTTTCTCCACAGCCATCGATAATGGCACGATGAATGGGAGCTCCACCTCTATATTGAGGCAGTAACGATGCATGCACATTGATACAGCCATAGCGAGGAAACTCTAAAATTTCTTTCGGAAGCATTTGTCCATAAGCACAAGTGATAATCATCTCCGGTTCCAAAGCTAATATCTCTTGATAGGCTTGTTTCAACACAGCAGGCTGAAAAATAGGAAGATGATGCGCTAAAGCCACTTCTTTGACTGGAGAAGCGGTTAAAAGCTGTTTTCTTCCCACGGGCTTGTCGGGTTGTGTAACAACAGCAAGTACTTCGTAATGGGCGAGTAATTGTTCTAAGACAGGAACACTAAATTCTGGCGTTCCCATAAAAATAATCTTTGTTTTTTGCATGTTTTCACCTGATTCCAAAATAATTAAAAATTAAGATTAATGTAAGACCACTGATAATACATAATAATCCACTTAACGCAAAGACATCTGCATAGCCATGATTGTTGATAGGCTCCCCTATTAAAATTTCATTTTCTTTCTTTTCATAAGCTTTTTGTTCTTGTTCTTGACTTACTTCAAGAGGAGGAAACAAATCGTCTTTAGGA
>CANQOD010000009.1 GCA_947625395.1 uncultured Bacilli bacterium | reverse complement strand
GATTCGATTCTTTTCTCCTCTTTTTAAGTTGCCACTATCGATGACTCTATTTTCAGTTAAACTATCTGTCTTATCTAGATTAATTCTTTTTAATTCATAGCGAATATCATTAGATGGGATGTATTCACATTCCTTGCATTCTGCTTGCTTTTCTTTATTATCAATCAACAGTAAATCATAATCCACATCCACTAAACTATTATTTTGGATATAAAATTGGAAAGCGCTTCCCATTTTTCCTGTACCATCGACGATTGGAATTGCATTTTCTATCGTTAAATCTCCATTGGTTTCTACCAAGATAATATCTAAGTTATTTCCCTCAATACTCACTTCTTTCTTTCCTATTACAGTTAATCTTAACCATGCATAACTGATTCCTATAAATAAGACAACAAAAAGAACTAGGATTCCTAGTACTTTCTTATGCTCTTTTATCCATTCTCTCATTCATGACACCCTCATTCTGATGTCATTATATCTTCTAAAACTACCCCCCCCCGATTTATTCTATTTCAGCATAGTGAACTTGCAAAATTTGTATCCAGTAATCGTTTTCTCGAGAATTTTTTGAATGTCCATGTATATTCTGCTTCTTGAGGGAAATACTATTTTTAGAAAGGAGCCTTTATGAAAGAAAATGAAGAAATTGTTTTAGCCATTTACAAAGATAGTGAAATGGCAGTCTACTCTACCAAAAACTTATTAGACGATTTAAAAGACAAAAACAATAAAATAAAAGAAACTGTAACACATATCTTAGAGGGTTACGAACGATATCAAGAGGAAGCCTTAAAAGCGCTTGAAGAATTAGATATCACTCCTGAAACAGAAGGAAAAATGGCCAAAATGGCTTCCAAAATGGGAATCAAAAAAGAAGTCAAAGCAGACAATAGTGATTCCGCCATTGCTGAAATGCTCATTCAAGGAATCTCCATGGGAAGTTTAGAAATGGAACAAAAACTACATCAATGCGAAGAACACCTTGACAAATCCTATCATAAATTAGCAAAAGACTTCTTGAAATTCCAACAAGAAAACATTGCAGCACTCAAAAAAGAATTATAAAACGTAACACTAAAGCATGTTACGTTTTTTTAAGATATAAGCAACAATACAAGATAAAACAACTGAAATAATAACCAAATAACCAAAGGCGTACGGACTCACTTCAAAGACTCCCAAATCCACATTCATTCCCATAAAAGAGGCAACCATCGTTGGAATCGAAATAACAATCGTAATACCCGCTAAAAATTTCATAATCGTATTCAGATTATTGGAAATAATTGTCGCAACCGTATCTGTCATACTCTCCAAGATGCTTCGATAAAGTTCTGCCATTGAAATTGCTTGATTATTTTCAATAATTGCATCTTCTAATAACTCTTGGTCCTCCTCATACAAGCTGACCACACTGCCTTTTAAAATCCTATCGAGGACAGCCCCATTAGAGCGAAGCGCCGTAATAATATATGTTAAACTGTTTTCAATTCCCAATAAATTCAAAATCTCTTCATTTTTTGTAGCCTGTAACATATTTCCCTCAGCTACTTCGATTTTCTTTTGAATATCTCTTAAAACTTTCAAATAAGTAATCGCAATTCGATAAACAATTTGGATGGTGAATCTACTTTTCTTATACGTATAAAATTCTTTGACTTTCCCTTTCGTAAAATCACTCAAAAAGGGTGTTTTTTGACTTTCAATAGTAACAATATAATCATCTCTCACAAGCAAAATGCCAAGCGTGGCCGTTCGAATGGATTCCATATGATTATTTTTATGAATAATAGGGATATCCAATAGAATTGCTTTACAGCCATCCTCTTCATCTACACGTGGCTTTTCATCATCATCAATCACACTCGCAAGAAATTCTTTTGCAACTCCTACACGATTAGAAATTTGTATCAGTTCTTCTTCTGTTGGCGCAATCAATTGAATCCATGAACCAGCAGTAATTGTATCCTCTTTTTTAAATTCATTTGTTTCTAAATTGTTTCTATAAATTTTCAGCATACTGACTCACCCTTTACTTTTTCTAACTATAGGCTTTTTCAAGAAGATTGTCAAGAAAGAAAACTTTTTTAATGAACGGTATGAGAAAGGTCTGTCAACAATACTTTCGCATAAGGTGTCTTACAATCCCTAACAATTGTTTTTTTCGGATAAACTTCTTGACTACTCGAATAAACAAAGACACTATCCTTATCATGTAATACTGTTCCTAAAGGTACTTGTTCCCCATTTCTTACTGCTGTGGAAAAATGAAGAATTTCTTCAACACCTAAAGAACAAACTAAATCAAGCACTGTAGAATTTTTGGGCAATTCTCTTTTAGTCCCATCCATCAAAGTCACATAAATATGTTCTGATAGAATCTGTTCCTTTAAAGCCTGGTAAAATTCGATATCATTCGGAATCATTTTGTCCAATTCCTTTAAGATTTTATAAAATTGGAAATGCTCTAATTCATCTCGAACAGTATCTCCTTTTTGTTTAGAAAATACCATGACTCCTTGTTCCGCAATCTCCATCATTTTTGGTGTCCTAATTTGCACTTGATATTGCGTACCATTCGTCGTCAATCCCGTGGTATGAAGTGCTTGATAACCGTTCGTCTTTGGCATAGCAATATAGTCACGCATATGAAATTGTGTCGGATGAATAATTTGATGAATCGGTTCTAAAGCTCGATAGCAATCCTCTTCTGTTGGCACAGTGACCTTTAAAGATTTTAAATCATGAATTTGATGATAGTTTAAGCCTTGCAACAAAGCATTATGAATGCCATAAATTCCTTTCATCCGGTAGCGAATCGTTGAAGAAATTCCTCTTTCTTTTAGTTTTTTACTGATTTCTTGCTCAATTTTATCCGTTTCTTCTATAGAATCATTCCATAGTTCCTGTTGGTCCCGCTCTAGTTGTTGATACATTTCCGGGTCTAAGCTTTGATAACTTAAATTCTCAAGGGCTCTTCTAACTTCTCCACAACCTAAATTGCGGGCCATTGGAACGTATAAACGTTGCGCCTCCAAGCTATTCTCAATTTGTTTTTCTCTTCTTTTCTTCTTATGAATCGTCGACATATTATGAGAATTATCCAACAATTTAATCAAAAAGACTTCTGGAGATAAATGAAGCGTAGAACGAAAGAGTTTGCTTACATTGACAGCATCTTTTTCTTCCTTATTATGAAAATCCTTTAATTTAGTCACTCCATCAACCAATATGGCAACCTCTTTGCCAAACTGTTCTTCAATAAAGGAAAGAGGAAAAGCTGTATCTTCAACAACATCATGAAATAAACAAGCAAGAACAACACGAAGTGGGAGTTGAAAATAGGTCGCATAAACAGCCACCGTAAAAGGATGACTAAAATAAGGTTCTCCACCCTCTCGAAACGTCCCCTCATGTGCTTCTTTCGCAAAATAAAAGGCACGAACAACTTGACTTCGTTCTTCTTTATCTAAATAGTGGCATTGTCGAAGAAGAAAATCCAAATCCACATCATTATGATAATAGGCAACTCCATCTACAATAAATTTTAAAAAATCCATTCTACCACACTCCTAAGAATCAAAAATTTATTTCAATCAATCCTGATAACCTTTTTATTTCATTTTTCTCATTCATGTAAAAATGGTTGCACCTTAAAGCTAAATTCCTATAAGTCCCTCCATTTTTAATTTGATTCTCTTATTTTGTTCTTGCTTATCCTTATTGATTCACTCAATCCTTTCACCTTTGTATAAAGTTTAACAACACTCATTTACGCCAATGATAATTTTGACTATTAAAAACAAAAAAACTCACAGCAAGAAAGCTATGAGTACACAATGAAAGAAACGAGTGTAAAATATAGAAACATTTTTGTACCTTTTTTCATATCCTCGCCTCCATCATAACATCATAGTAAAGCAAGAAATTTTTCTTGTCAAGCAATATTTTGCATTGATTGCATTTCTGATTTTCTCCTCTTCCCTAGTTTCTCTTTTAATGAAGAATTTTTGACTGAATACCTCCTTGAAAGGTTCCTCATAACAGTCATCAAACCAAAGCAAGACTTAAAAAAGGCCTTGAATTTCTCCATCCACTAAATCAATTCGTTCATAGTTAGGATGTTTTGGTAATCCTGGCATCGCATAAATATCTCCTAACATAAAGGTCACAAACGATGCCCCACTTTCAAGATGAATGTCTTTGACAAATAAAGTATTGTCCTTTGGATATCCCAATTTCTTTGGATTATCTGAAATTGAGTACTGTGTTTTAGAAACACAAATTGGTAATTTTTGGTAAGGTGTTTGTTCCAGTTCTGTTAATATTTGTTCTGCTTCTTCACTGTAGGTAATTTGTGATGCATGATACACAACCTTTGCCAATGTTTCCAATTTTTCTCTTAAAGACAGCTCCCAAGAATATAAAGGTTGAAACTGACGTTCCAAAGAAGTCTTATCAATGACTGTTTGTGCAAGATGCATAGCACCTTTGCCGCCATCTTGATAAGCATTACAACTAGAGAACGCATAGCCTTTCTCTTCAACCCATTGTTGCAACTGTAAAATGGATTCATCCTTATCTTCTTTAAAACGATTCAAACAAACAATAATTGGAATTTGATAGTGTGAAAGATGGTCCAAATGTGCTTCTAGGTTGGCAAAACCATCTGTCAAGCAACCATTGCCATGATAAAGCAGGGCTTTGATGGTCACCACCAAGACAATCGCCTGTGGATGTAATTTCGCACTAGGGCAAACAATATTCATAAACTTTTCAGCACCCAAGTCAGCCCCAAAGCCTGCTTCAGTCACCGTATAATCCGATAAAGATAGTGAAAGCTTCGTTGCGACAACACTACTACAACCATGGGCAATGTTGGCAAAAGGTCCCCCATGAACAAACGCCGGAGTTCCCTCTAAAGTACTCACTAAATTAGGATAGAAAGCATCTTTCAACAGGACCATCAATGCTCCCTCTAATTGAAAGTCATGCACAGTAAGCGGTTCTTTCTTGGCATTATAAGCAACAATCATGCGAGCAAGTCTTTTGCGTAAATCTACAGCATCCTCTGCTAGACAAAACAAGGCCATAATAGAAGACGCAGAAGTAATTTGAAAAGAGGTTTGAAATTCCAAATCTCTCACCGTCACCTTGACTTTTCGTAGACTTCTATCATTGATATCTAAACAACTTCGATGAACCACTGTTTGAATATGGAGCGCATTCCCTTGATAGATATGATTATAAATTGCAGCACTAATCAAATTATTACAAGAGGTAATCGCATGGAAATCCCCAGTGAAATGAAGATTGATATCTTCCATGGGCACAACTTGAGAATAGCCACCACCTGTTGCCCCACCTTTCATGCCAAACACGGGGCCTAAAGAGGGCTCTCGTAGTGATAAACTCACTTTTTTTCCAAGCTGCTTTAATCCATCCGCAAGTCCAATTGACACAGTCGTCTTTCCCTCTCCCATCGGGGTGGGAGAAATAGCAGTTACAAGAATTAATTTTCCCTTTTGCTTACCTTGTTTCTTGATAACTTTTGCTTTATCCATACCATATAAAATCAGATTGTCTTCCGTCAATCCGAGTGTTTTGGCAACCTCAACAATCTTTTGGCGAGGAACCGTTCTTGCGATTTCTAAATCTGTCATGATATCACCTCTTTTATTTATTATACGCAAAACAACGCTCTTTTTAAAATGCTTTCAGCAAAAAGTAAGAATACACCAACAAATGTTGGAAGCGTCTTATTTTTCTTGGGCTTGTTCGCTCAACTTTTTCGCTAAGTCCCTCATTTTTCTAAAACGATGACTTAACCCTGATTTCGTAATTGTTTTTCTTGTTTCAAGAGAAATAATTTCCGCCAACTCTTTCAAAGAAGCTTCTCTATACTTCTCTCGGTAAATGAGTGCTTCCCTTGTCTTTTCATCTAATAAATCCACACTCATATATTTTTTAATCACTTCAATTGCTTTTAATTGTTCTAATGCCGTTTCCACAACTTTATCAACGTTTGCTTGTTCGCAGTTATTTAACCGGTTCGTATAATTCTTTTGATTCCGATAAATACGCACATCTTCATAATATAACACAGCTTGTGATGTACCTAACAATTTTAAAAAATCACTGATGCTTTCGGCCTCTTTTAAATAAATCATATAGCCTTTATCACGATTTAATAATTTGGCATTCAACTCAAATAAGTTTAAAAGCTTCTGAACAAACACAGCTTCTTGTGGCTCTTCAATCAAGATTTCCATATGATATCTTGACGTTTTAGGGTCATTAATACTTCCCCTAGCAAGAAAGACGCCTTTCAAATATGCTCGAATTTCTGTATTGCCATCCAGTAAATACAAAGGCGGATTTTCTAAATATTGATGGTGTTCTTGATAACCAATTTTTTCTAATAATTGGTCCTCTTTTTTAGGCAATGTAATCACTTGAAGTTCATTTTTACTAAAATTCATATTTTCTTTCACTTCAATAGAAACAGGAATATCTAATAATGTTTCCAATTTTTCTTGTAAAAATTGCATCAATTGTGGATTTTCATTGGAAAGAAAATAGACATCTTCTCGCATTTCAATATTATTTCGAATAAAGCCGGAAAGGCAAGCTAAAAGTTCTGTTTCACTTAAGGGAAGCGTAATAATTTCATTTTTCACTTTTGCAGTAAAGGACATCCAATCACCTCATTAAATAAGAAAAGATTAAAGAGCTCAATTTTAAGCTATGATGCTTCAATGTATTATCCTCAATGGTAAGTAAGTCGGCTTCAATCAATTCAACAGGAATTTCTTTCAATTTTTGGTGGTCAATCAAAACAGGGTCTTTTTGTTCTTCTGTTGCATATTTTAAAGCCATTTCTTTTTTGATTTCTTTATGATTTGCAATGACAACATCGATTTTATGTGTTCCTAAATATTGATTCAAAAAGGTCACGTGATTGCCAACAGTAAATTTATCTGTTTCACCAGGTTGAGTAACAATGTTACATAAATACATCAAAGGTGCATGACTTCGGTCAATGGATTCAATAATGCGCTTGGATAAGAGATGAGGAAGAATGGAAGTAAACAAACTTCCCATACTTAAAATCAATAAATCGGCTTCTTCAATTGCCTGTATGACCTCTTTTAAAACACGGGGTTCTCGTTCATAAAAAATTCTTTTTTTCTTAAGAGGTGTTTTGGTAATTGCTTCTTCTCCATAAATCATGGTACCGTCTTCTGCCTCCGCCATTAACGTAATATCCGAGTCTTCTGACAAGGGTAAGACCCGATGACGAACATCTAACAATTTTGATAAATAAAAGATGGATTCTTTAAAACTGCCTGTCATATCAAGCATAGCCGTTAGAATCAGGTTGCCTAATGCATGTCCATCCAAATCACTGGTCGTATGGAACCGATATTCTAAAATATCTTTAATTTCATGGTCGATAGAAGACAAACTGGTAATTACTTTGCGCACATCTCCCACCGCTGGCGTCCGAAATTCTTCTCGTAATTTACCTGTACTTTTTCCATTGTCAGAAACAGAAATCACCGCCGTAATTTCAACAGGGAAATCTTTTAATCCCTTTAAAAGATAACTGAGTCCCGTTCCTCCTCCAAACACAACAATTTTTTTATGCATGATGAAGCCTCCCCGCTATTTTTGTTCTGTTGCTTATTCTACCTTGCTGTTTCGATATAAATTTTGAAATTTATTTTTCGTTGCTTTCCGAAAAAAACAAAGATAAATTCCAATACCAATAAACACAAAAGAAACAAGTTGCGCCATTTTGATTGGACCTAACATTAAACTATCCGTCCGTAAGCTTTCTATAAAAATACGACCTGTTGAATACCAAATCAGATAACTTCCTGTCAGTTGCCCAACATGAAGATACTTGTATCTTCGTATCCCTATTAAGACCAAAAATCCAAGCAAATTCCAAATCGATTCATAAAGAAACGTTGGTTGGTGATAAGCACCATCGATATACATGCCATTCACAATCCACTTAGGAAGTCCTTGTGATAGAAGCGTACTTTCTGAAACAATTTGCCCAAAAGCTTCTCCATTGAAAAAGTTGCCCCATCGACCAATCGCTTGTCCTAAAAGGAGCCCCACAACAACAATATCTAAAACTTTCAAAGTAGACTGTTGATATTTCTTCGTATGATAGAGAATCGTAAGTCCCCCAAACAAAATGCCTCCATGAATGGCAAGACCTCCCTCCCAAATTTCGAAAATTTCTAAAAAATGGTGTTGGTAATAGGAAAAATGAAAGAAGCAATAATAAAGTCTAGCCCCTAAAATGCCAAAGAGAACGGCATAAAATGCCATGTTAAAAAAGAAATCAACGTTGATTTTTTGCTTTTTTATTTCCCGGTATATGACAAACATAGCTCCTAAGACACCGAGTAAAATGAAAATAGAATACCAATAAATTTGGACAATTCCCAAGTCTAAAAATACTCTATTCATAGGTATGAACCTTTCTAATAATCGGTTTCAAGAAGAAAAAGTCAACAAGTGCATTCATAACAGAAATTAAAATGGCAATCACAAAAGCAACCCAAATATTTTCTAAATTAAAGTGACTGCCTAAAATCCAATCCGTTAACTTTAAAATAAATAAATTAATACAAGGATAGAAAAGGCCTAGTGTCAAGCCCGTAATAGGAATTGTCAAAGTAACCAATAAAGGCTTAATCGTTTTATTCAACAGTACAATAATAAGGACTGCCACTGCCCCATAAATATAGGGGTGAGATAAATCAATATAGAACGAATCAAATAAAGAAGAAACCAGTAAAAACACAAGAATGTAACTGATTAAATACAAAACCCAATCAAAACATAAGAACAATCCTTTTTTTCCTTTTTTTAAAACACTGCGCTTCATAGGTTCCTCCTTGCTTTGCTTCTTATAAGACCTTTTTTAAAAATTGTCCTGTATAAGATTTTTCATTTTGACTTACTTCTTCAGGAGTTCCTTTGGCAACAACTTCACCACCGAAATCTCCACCTTCAGGTCCTAAATCAATAATATAGTCTGCGACTTTAATCACATCAAGATTGTGCTCAATGACAACCACTGTATCTTTATTATCTACTATTTTCTCTAAAATTGCAAGCAAGCGCTTGATATCGTGCGTATGAAGTCCTGTCGTTGGTTCATCAAGCACAAATAATGTTTTTCCAGTAGCTTTCTTTTGCAATTCTTTCGCAAGTTTTACTCTCTCAGCTTCTCCTCCTGATAACGTTGGAGCACTCTGACCTAATTTGATATAGCCTAATCCAACTTCATCTAGAACCCGTAATTTATTGACAATTTTAGGATGATTCTCAAAAAATGTCAGTGCTTCACTCACCCGCATTTCTAAAACATCAGCAATATTCTTTCCTTTATATTTTATTTTCAAAGTTTCACTATTATAACGAGTTCCATGACAAACTTCACATGGCACATAAACGTCCGGTAAAAAATGCATTTCTATTTTCTTCACACCATCACCACGACAGGCTTCACAACGGCCTCCTTTAACATTGAAAGAGAACCGATTTTTTTCAAAGCCTTGCATCTTGGCTTCTTTTGTGTTCGTAAATAACTCTCGAATATCGTCAAAAACACCAGTATAAGTCGCAGGATTACTTCTTGGAGTTCTACCAATCGGACTCTGTGAAATTTCCACCAATTTATCCAAGTTTTGTATTCCTAAAACGCTTTTATGTTTTCCAGGCTTCACTTTAGACTTATAAAGCGTAGAAGCGACCTTTTTACAAAGAATTTCATTGATTAAACTACTTTTTCCACTTCCGGAAACTCCAGTAATACAAGTGAAAGTCCCCAGTGGAATACGAACATCAATCTCTTTTAAATTGTTTTCTTGAGCTCCTTTAATTTCAAGAAATTTCCCATTTCCTTTTCTTCTTTTTTGGGGAACTTCTACCCGCAACTCACCTGTTAAATATTTTCCTGTTAAACTATTTTTGTTTTGCATGACTTCCTGAGGAGTTCCACAAGCAACAATTTCACCACCATGGTCGCCAGCGAGGGGTCCAACATCTACAAGATAGTCTGCAGCAAGCATTGTATCCGTATCATGTTCAACAACAATCAACGTATTTCCTAAATCACGCATGTCAAGCAAAGATTGAATCAAACGATTGTTATCTCTTTGATGTAAGCCAATAGAGGGCTCATCAAGAACATAAAGCACACCCGTTAGACGAGAACCAATTTGTGTCGCCAAACGAATACGTTGTGCCTCCCCACCTGACAACGTGCCGGCGCTTCTTGCCAAAGTCAAATAATTCAGTCCTACATTTGATAAAAATTGTAAACGCGACAAAATTTCTTTCAACAATAAAGACGCAATTTGAGTCTGTTCTTCTGTCAGTTGTAGATTTTCAAAGAATGGAATCAAGTCACCAATACTCATACAAGTGACCTCATAGATATTTTTTCCACCAACTAAGACAGACAATATATCCTCTTTTAAACGTGCTCCATGACAAGTTTCACATTCTTGTTCAACCATAAAATGTTCTAGCCACTCACGAATCCAAGTGGATGTTGTTTCCATATAACGACGTTCTAGATTATTCAGAACACCCTCATAATATTCAACTTGATTCGAGATATTACCACTACGAGAAGCATAATGAAAATGAATCGGTTCATCGCTACCATACAACAAATAATCACGGTGTTTTTTGCTGAGCTTCTTAAATGGCTTATCCATGTCAATCTTATAATGCTTACAAACACATTCTAACCGTTTAAAATAAATATTGTCATGGTCATCACCCATAGTAGTAATCGCGAATTGATTGATACTTAAATCTTTATTTGGAATCACTAAATCCGCATCAATGCGTAACTTAATTCCTAATCCTTTACAATCAGGACATGCCCCAAACGGCGCATTAAAACTGAAAATACGAGGTTCAAGTTCAGGAAGTGAAAAGGAACAATAAGGACAAGCAAACGCTTCTGAGAACACAATTTCTTTGGCTTCTTCTCCCAATAGTTGTATAACCACTTTCCCATGAGAAAGTTTCGTCGCAACTTCAATTGATTCTGACAAACGTCCCTTACTATCCTCCTTTAAAACAATTCGGTCAATGACCACATCAATATTATCCTTTTTATTTTTATCCAAGGTGATTTCTTCCCCTAAGTCATACATTTCACCATTGATGCGAACACGGACATAACCATCTTTTTGTAAAGATTCCAAGAGTTCTTTATGTGTGCCTTTTTCTCCATGAACAACTGGACTTAAAACGATGAGTTTCGTTCCTTGGGGATATTCCATGATTTTATTGGCCATTTCTTCCACACTTTGACGCTCAATAGGAACATGATGATTGGGACAATATGGCACACCAATTCGAGCAAAAAGGAGTCTTAAATAATCATAGATTTCTGTGACAGTTCCAACTGTACTTCGTGGATTTTTAGAAGTTGTTTTTTGGTCAATACTAATCGCTGGGGATAATCCCTCAATACTATCTACATCAGGCTTCTCTGTTCCACCTAAGAATTGTCTAGCATAACTCGATAAACTTTCCACATAACGACGTTGTCCCTCAGCATAAATCGTATCAAAGGCAAGCGAACTTTTCCCACTTCCTGAAACACCTGTCATTACAATCAATTTATTTTTAGGAAGACGAATATTTACGTTCTTTAAATTATTTTCACGTGCTCCTTTAACAACAATTTCGTCCATAAACTTCACCTCTTAAACAGGCTTATTATAACACGAATAAATGTACGTGTAAATAGACAAAAAGAAAAGATAAAAGCAAGCACCGTTTTGTTTTATCTGACCTCCTTTCACTTTTATCTTATACATTTTTTTCTATCTTTTCGCAAAAGAAAACATGGAAATGATTTCCATATTCAATCTCCATGTTCACTATCCATATTTAATTCGATATTCAATCTCCATGTTTACTATCCACATTTAATTTCCATATTTGATTTCTGTGTTCACTATCTATATTTGATTTCCATCTTCATTTTCCCATTTCTTTTTCAATTGTACTTCTTATCCTTATTTTCTTTCCAATCATGCCTCTTATCCTTTGTATTCTCCTCCATTAATATGGAAAATTTGTCCCGTTGTATAACTTGCATCCTCACTCGCTAAATAAACAAAGATAGGTGCAATCTCATAAGGTTGCCCAGCACGCTTCATCGGACAGTCAGCAGCCAAGAACGGAATCTTTTCCGCTTCCCAGCAAGCAGGTTGAAGTGGCGTCCAAAAAAAGCCTGGAGAAATTGCATTCACACGAATATTCTTCGCTGCCAAATTCGTCGATAGACTTCGCGTAAAGCCAACAATAGCACCTTTTGTCGTCACATAATCAATCAGTTCCGGTTCTCCCTTAAATGTAGTAATAGAAGTAACATTAATAATAGAAGCACCACTTTTCATATAAGGTAAAGCAGCTTTCGTCAAAGAGAACATCCCATAAACATTCACTTTCATTGTATAATCAAACTGCTCTAAGGAAATATCTTCCAACCTTTTCTGTTGATATTGCACCCCAGCATTATTGACTAAAATATCCAAATGACCATACATTTGTAGAACTTGGTCCACAAGCTGCGTACAAGAACAAGGCTTGGTAACATCTGTTTGAATTGCGCACACAGTGCCACCAAAAGCTTGAATATAGCGCACCGTATCTTCTGCATCCTGAACTTCATTCAAGTAAGTAATGACAACCTTAGCACCCTCTTTGGCATAACAAACAGCCACAGCTCTTCCTAGTCCCGAATCACCACCTGTAATAACTGCGACTTTCCCAGCAAGCTTTCCACTCGCTTTATAGTTAGGATTATCAAAAATAGGAAGCGGCGTCATCAAATATTCAAATCCTGGTTGTTGATTTTGATGTTGTGGAGGAAATTCCAAAAGAAATTCCGTACATTTTTTTCCAATTCTATTCATTTGCATCACCTATTTCATCCTATTCTTTTAAAGACAAAATAAAACAAAAAAAGAGAAAATTCTTTTTCTACACAAAAGAAATTTCTCAAAATGCGCGTAAGTACAGTTCTCCACAAAGATGGTGGAAAAGAAAAAAGAAGACTTCCTTTTTTCCACAACTTTTGGGGAATTCTTCTTTTTCCTCATCCATTCTTTCCACAAAGATGTGGATTGAAAAATGGGTGTTTCTTCAAACAAGCATCTCAACACCCACCCTTTTTCCTCTTACTTTTTCTTCAATTTCTTCTTTGAGTTCCAGTTGCTTTTTATTTTTCTTTTTCTTTTGAAGAGGTCAAAAAAGAAAAGGAACAGTTCATCTTTCAAAAACGAAATATGGAGAAATATCAAAGGTAACTTTTTTCTTTTATTTTTGTCTTTTCGTTTCCTTTTTCTTTCATTTTGCGATATTCAGAGGGCTTTCCCTCTTGATATTCATCAAACAATAAATAATCATATTGCTTCCAAAATAAATTATCGCTTTCCTCTTCTCCTAAATAAATACCTGCGTTTGTATAAATCATTGTCGCTTGAGGAATGTCACTTCGTAAATAAGTCCCAACCGCCTTACAAATTTCATCATCATTCAACCCATTCATCATAAAATGAAGCCGAGAAATAAAAGGATTACATTCTCTCAATAAAATAGCAACCGTATTTTGATAAGAGTAAAATGCCTGCATTTGCAAAGCATAAATACTGATATCACTTGATAAAGATTGGGAACCAAATGGAAAGGCACTCGCTTTCATATTGTTATATTTCCTTTCCAACTGAACATCAATCTGTTCCGCAATATATTGTTGCCAAATTTGTTGATGATGATAAGGATAATTCTTCAGTAATTGAGAAAGATTTCCCCACACAAAAGAAGAAAAGCGAATGCAAATATCATTCGGATAATTTTGTTCAATATACTGTAGAGCCAATTCAATATCACTCGCACTTTGATGAACAAAAATTTCATTTTCGCTTTGATTTTGATTAATTTCTCTTTCTAAAATCTTATTTTTCATTTTGAACCAACTTTCTTTTTTGCTTTTGATGATGTTTTAAAGAGGGCTTGATTTCGCCATCCGGATTGAATTTCAGATAATCATAAGCCTGCCAAATCCATTCCTTTTCCTGTGGAAAACCCTCCGGAATTTTCAATGTATAATAAATATTAGGTGACAAATAGAGCATCGTTGTCTTTTGAAAAGACGAAGACAAATAAGGCGCTAAAGCATCACAAAGACCACAAGAATGAATATCATACAAGAATAAATGCAGTCGTCCTACTTGAGACGCATTTAAAACGGAAAACACATCTCGATAAGTCGGACAATAACTTTTTAAAATCGCATAATATTCAGGATTATGGCTTTCAAAGGCCTTATCAATCAACCCAAGTGGAAAAGGACCCTCTTTCTGTTGTCTTTTTTGATATGCTTGTAAAATCCGAAAAGAAGCATAATGATTCCAAACAGGAAGATGCGCATCCGTTCTTTCCGGAAGAAAGGGAAGCACATCATTCCAACTTTGTCGGTCAAATGAAACCACTAAATCATTGGGATATTTTTGTTCCAAGTACCCCTTAATTTGAAGTAATTCTTCTCGATTTAATTTCTCAAAAATTTCATGTTGATGCTGATTTTGTTGAATTTCATTCAACAGTGTTTGATTACGAATCATATTCATCCCCTGCTTCCATTTCAAATAGTAAGTCACGAAGTTCCATCGCACGCTCAAAGTCTAAGTTCTTCGCTGCTTCTCGCATTTCTTTTTCAAGCGTATCTTTCATCAGTGCGAGTTCTTTCTTCGATTTCTTTGTTGTCGGCTTCTTGTTTTCTTTCTCATCTAAGTTTCGGATAACATCACGAATTTCTTTTTCAATTGTCTTTGGAACAATGCCGTGTTCTTCATTATATTTTTCTTGAATCGACCGACGTCTTTTTGTTTCATCTATCGCTTCTTGCATGCTATCTGTTATTTTATCACCATACATAATGACATGTCCAGAAGCATTTCGTGCACATCGTCCAATGGTCTGAATCAAACTTCTCGTGCTGCGCAAGAATCCCTCTTTATCCGCATCTAATATCGCAATCAAAGATACTTCCGGAATATCAATTCCCTCACGAAGTAAGTTAATTCCTACCAAGACATCGTATTTACCCGTACGCAAATCATGAATAATTTGAAGCCGCTCTAACGTTTTCACTTCCGTATGTAAATAGGCAACTTTGATATCAATTTCCTTTAAATAATTGGTCAACTCTTCTGCCATGCGAATCGTCAATGTTGTAATTAAAGTTCTTTCGCCTCGTTCGATTCGCTTTTTGATTTCTTCCACTAAATCATCAATTTGCCCCTCTGTTTGCCGTACTTCAATAGTAGGGTCCAATAATCCCGTTGGACGAATAATTTGTTCTACAAATTGATGATTTGTCTTTTCTAGTTCATAATCCCCTGGAGTCGCAGACACATAAATTGCTTGATGAATTTTCTTCTCAAATTCTTCAAACTTCAAAGGGCGGTTATCTAAGGCACTCGGTAAACGAAAACCAAAATCAACCAAGTTCATCTTCCTTGCCCTATCTCCATTATACATTCCGCGAACTTGTGGAAGCGTCACATGACTCTCATCCACAACCAGTAAAAAATCATCCGGGAAGAAATCCATCAATGTCGTTGGTGTTTCTCCCTCCTTACGTCCAGCCATATGCCGAGAATAATTTTCAATCCCATGACAAAAACCAGTTTCCTCAAGCATTTCAATATCATAACGCGTTCTTTGTTCAATACGCTCCAAAGCCAACAACTGATTCGTTTCTTTAAAATAGCGCATCCGCTCCTCAAGCTCCTGTTGAATGCGTTTGATAGCTTCCTTTAATTTCTCATCACTAATCACAAAATGAGAGGCCGGAAATAAACTAATTGTTTTCTTTTTCGTCAAAACAGCACCAGTTAAAGTATCGATTTCACTAATTCTATCAATTTCAGAGTCAAAAAATTCGATACGATAGCCAGTCGTATTTTGGTAACTTGGAATGATTTCTAACGAATCCCCTCGCACGCGAAAAGTGCCTCGCTTAAAGTCCAAATCGTTTCTCTCATACTGCATCTCCACCAACTTAGCAAGCACAGCATTTCGCTCCATCTGGTCACCGACCGTTAACGTCAGCATTTTATTACGATATTCCTCCACTTCACCAATACCATAAATACATGAAACCGAAGCGACAACAATCACATTTCTAGTGGAGAGCAATGCAGAAGTCGCAGAATGTCTTAACTCATCAATCTCATCATTAATCGCAGAATCCTTTTCAATATAGGTATCTGTAGAGGGAACGTATGCTTCAGGCTGATAATAATCATAATATGAGACAAAATATTCCACACGATTATGGGGAAACAGTTCTTTAAATTCTGAATACAACTGTCCAGCAAGTGTCTTATTGTG
>CANQOD010000008.1 GCA_947625395.1 uncultured Bacilli bacterium | reverse complement strand
TGGGTCGGTAAATTTGAAACAGGATATAGTACAGGAAATGGCACCGGAGTGGGAGTTGCAACTTATACTTCAGCACACGCTGATACAGAGGAACCAAATCGAGCCATTATTAAGCCAAATGTACATAGTTGGAGAATGATTCGTGTATCAACGTTAGACTTAGTTTCCAGAAAAATGGTAAGTTCTGGCAATGTGTTTGGATTTGATCAAAGTACCTATGATAGTCATGTGACAAAAGATAGTGAGTGGGTTCTGATATCTTATCTTACTCAAAGTAAATACGGGAAATATGGTAATTCATTATATTCTGGAACAAATAAAGAAGTCTATATGAATAATTATAATGCTTATATGACAGGCTGTTCTAGTGGTTTACCAAATGCTGTGAGTGCTGCAACTTGTGGAAATGCTTATGATGTGATGACTGACCGAGGAAGTGGTCAAGGATATGCGGGAGCAGGAGCTAGTTCAACAGGAAATATTACTGGAATATATGATATCAATGGAGGTGCTTGGGAATATACAATGGGCGTATTCAATAAGATGTCTGGATATACAGATGAATTAAATTCAGGATATGCTGGAAAAATAACAAATGGTTCTAGCATAGGAGGTCGTGATTGGCCTACGGACAAATATTATGATATTTATACATCAAATGATCCATTAACTGCTTGCAATGGCAATTCATGTAAAGGATATGCTTTAAATGAAAATTCAGGCTGGTACAGTGATAGCTCGTCCATGGTGAGTATGACGTATCCTTGGTCAGATCGTGGTGGCTACCATAACTATGCTGCACTTGCCGGTGTTTTCGCATTCGGTAGCTATGGCGAGGGTGGTAGTGTGGGTTTCAGTATTTCGTTTCGCCAAGTTTTAACACCCATGTAGAACATGCGGATTCAGAATAAAACTGGGGGGGGGTAGTTTTAAAGATATAATGACATCAGAATGAAGGTGTCGTAGATGAAAGAATGGATAAAAGAACATAAAAAAGTACTAGGAATTCTAGTTCTTTTTGTTGTCTTATTTATAGGAATTAGCTATGCTTGGTTAAGACTTACTGTGATTGGAAAGAAGGAAGTTAGTCTTGAAGGAAATAACTTGAATGTTATTTTGGTAGAAACCAATGGAGATTTAATCTTAGAAAATAAAATTCCCATTACAGACAATGAAGGAAGATTAGGAACCAGTTTTCAATTTTATATTCAAAATAATAGTTTAGTGGATGTGGATTATGATTTGCTGTTGATTGATAACAAAGAAAAACAAGCAGAATGCGAGGGATGCGAATATATTCCAGTCAATGATATTCGCTATGAATTAAAAAGAGTGAACTTGAATAAGACGGAGAGTTTAACGGAAGATAGAGTGATTGACAGTGGTAATTTAAAGAGAGGAGAAAAAAATCGAATCTCCTATGAACTTAAAATATGGTTAGATATCAATGCTGGGAATGAAGCGCAAGGAAAGAAGTTTTATGGAAAAGTGGCCATCAATGCAACGCAAGTGAATCGTCCAAATGTGCCGGTACTTGCGGATAACATGATACCGGTGGTATATGACACAACTGATAAACGATGGGAGAAAGCAGATGTCACAAGTGAGTGGTACAACTATAATAATCAAGAATGGGCGAACGCAGTAACAGTAACTGCAACGAGTCGAGGTGGATATCAAAAGGCAGCTTCAGGAACCGGAGTCAAAATGACAGATATCTTACAGATGTGGGTGTGGATACCGCGATACAGTTACACCATCAAATCAGAAGATGGAACACATTACTATGGGAAGAAAGAAGAAGGAAGAGAGGACGAACCGAGTCAAGCTTTACCTGGAGAAATCGATGTGAAATTCATTCGAAAAGATGAGAAAGATGAAGATGGCTCAGCACAATATACAGGAAAATATGCCACAAATTGGTACACTCCACCCGGCTTCACGTTTGGAGAAGAAGAGTTATCTGGAATCTGGGTCGGTAAGTTTGAAACCGGATATAGTAGTGGGAATGGAACGGGAGTTGGGGCCTCAAGTACAACTTTAGCTCAAAGCGATACTGAGGAACCTAACAAAGCGATTATCAAACCCAATGTGTATAGTTGGAGAGTAATCCGCGTATCAACCTTAGATTTAGTTTCACGTCGTATGATAGAATCTGGCAATGTATTTGGATTTGACCAAAGTACGTATGACAGTCATGCAATGAAAAACACAGAATGGGCGCTTATTTCATATTTAACTCAAAGTAAGTATGGAAAATATGGGAATTTTCTTTATAGTGGAACGAATAAGGAAGTCTATATGAATAATAATTCCAATTATATAACAGGTTGTTCTAGTGGCTTGCCAAGTGCAGAAAGTGCTTCCTCTTGTGGAAATACCTATGATGTGATGGTGAATCAAGGAGGAGGCAAAGGTTATGCTGGAGGAGGAGCATCTAGTACCGGCAACATCACAGGCATTTATGATCTCAATGGTGGATCTTCAGAATATGAAATGGGAAATTTAAACAAAAGATCTGGAAATACAGACGATGTAAACTCTGGATACACCGGAACATTAACAGATGGAACGACTTTTCAAGGCCGAAGCTGGCCTGCAGACAAATATTACGATCTTTATACGAGTGAAGACCCTCAAACAGCATGTAACGGAAAATCATGCAAAGGGCACGCTTTAAATGAAGTAACAAATTGGTATGATGACTTTTCTGTTATGGCAAGTGAAATAGCACCATGGTTGGTACGTAGTGGTGCCCAATCAAATAGTACAGGTGCCGGTATTTTCTACTATCATCAAGGCCGTGGGCACAGATCATATGTCCATATGTCTTTCCGCCAAGTGTTAACGCCAAACAAATAATATTGAACTGGTACAGATATGCCAGTTCATTTTTTACTGAAAAGTATTTCTTTTTTTTCTAAAATGGTTGACACATGACAAGTTGTCATCATATAATGAAAAGGTGCCTAATTATATGAGGAGGAAAATATGCCAAAATCTACCTTTCAAAAACTTCCTATTGAAAAACAAAATGCGATTTTAACTGCAGCAAAAAAAGAGTTTTCTCAAAAAAAATTAAAGGACGCATCTATTAACCAAATTATTAAAGATGCCCATATTCCAAGAGGTAGTTTCTATATGTATTTTGAAGATATTGAGGATTTATATCAATATTTTTTAGAGGAATTCAATCAAAAAGCATATGATTATATTGGGTATTTGTTTGAAAAATTGAATGGCAATATCCATCAAGCATTTTTGGAATATTTTGACCGTGCACTAGAAGTGTGTTCCAAGAAAGAAAATCAAGCGCTCTTTCATAATGTATTTTGGAATATGAATCTGTATATGGAAGAAAAAAGAAAAGCGCCAATTGAAAAGGAACGAATTGAATTCTTAATCCAAAAAATAGATACTTCTCATTATTGTACCGCTGCTCGTCGTAATCTGTTCTTTGTCTATCATTTGTTTTTAAAAGAAACGATTTTTCATATTGTACAGGTCATTCATTTTAATGTTCATCGAGAACAATCCAAAAAAGAACTGGAAGAAAAATTTTGGTTGTTAGAAAATGGACTCAATAAGGAGGAAAAAGAAAATGTTTAAAGTATTTCGATTTTTAAAGAAAAATATTGGTACAATTCTTGTACTGATTTGTTTGCTTGTCGTTCAAGCAATGTGTGATTTATCACTTCCAACCTATACTTCACGAATTATTAATGTAGGAGTGCAACAACAAGGAATTGAAAAAGCCATCCCTGAAGTAATTCGCAAAAGCACTTTAGAAGAACTCTCTTTCTTTTTAAAAGAAGAGGATTATCAGAAGATTTTATCCCATTATCAGTTGATTCAAAAAAACAATTCAACATACATTGAAAAATATCCTGTTTTAAAGAAAGAAGACATCTATTTACTAGAAGAAGACTTTGAAAGTGTTGCCCTTGAAGAAGCCCTTTTAACTCACTACATGTTGACAGGAACAAGTGAAGAAAGCAAAAAGATACAGGAACAAGTGAAGCAAACAATGCCAGCATCACTTCAAAATTTGTCTTTGCTGCAAATACTAAAAATGCTTCCGAACGAACAAAGAAGTGCTTTTCAGAAGCAGATTCATGACCAATTTAAAGAAATGCCTGATACCATTGTAACGTCTAGTGCAATTACAGCGATTGCAAATGAATATGAGAAAATTGGTATTTCTTTGGATCAAATGCAAACATCCTATATTTTAATGTCCGGCTTAAAAATGTTAGGATTGACGCTCTTCTCTTGTTTTGCAACAATCTTGGTTTCTTTACTTGGCTCTAGAGTGGCCGCAAGTCTTGCGAAACGTTTACGCGAAGCAGAGTTTAAAAAAGTCTTATCTTTTTCTCGTGCTGAATATAAAAAGTTTGGCATTTCTTCTTTAATTACACGAAGTACGAATGATATTCAACAAGTACAAATGATGATGGTAATGATGCTTAGAATGGTTTTTTATGCTCCAATCATTGCTTTAGGAGGATTACTAAGAGTCTTATCGACAGCTCCTAGTATGACTTATATTATAGGTCTCGGTATTGTTTGTGTGATGACAATTGTGATTACCTTGTTTACGTTTGTAATGCCAAAATTTAAGCGGGTTCAGAAGTTAGTGGACCGTTTGAATCAAGTTTCAAGAGAAATTATTACAGGAATTCCAGTTATTCGTGCTTTCAGTAATCAAGAATATGAGAAGCAACGTTTTAAAAAAGCCAATACAAATTTAAAGAAGACACAGCTTTTTATTGGAAGAACGATGGGAATTATGATGCCAACGATGACATTTGTCATGAATGCAATTTGTATTTTTATCGTTTGGCAAGGAGCACATGCAATTGATGAAGGTGTGATTCAAGTTGGAGATATGTTAGCATTTATTCAATACACGATGCAAATTATTATGTCATTTTTAATGATTTCTATGTTTTCAATTTTATTTCCAAGAGCAAATGTAAGTGCGAACAGAATTATGGAAATTTTAGAAGAAGAAAATTCTGTAACAGACCCTTTAAAACCAAAAGAGTTTGGAAGACGTGTGAAAGGCTTGGTAGAATTTAAAAATGTTTCTTTCCGTTATCCTGATAGTGATGAGGATGTTTTGACTGATATTACTTTCACAGCACATCAGGGAACAACCACTGCTTTTATTGGAAGTACTGGAAGTGGAAAGAGCACACTGATTAATTTAATTCCACGTATTTATGATGTAACAAAGGGCGAAATTTTAGTTGATGGCATCAATGTAAAAGAAGTGCGGCAACAGGATTTGCATGCGAAAATAGGATTTGTTCCTCAAAAAGGAATCCTTTTTTCAGGAACCATTGCATCGAATATTAAGTTTGGAAATGAACAAATGGACGATCAGGATATGATAGAAGCGGCAAAAATTGCGCAAGCAGAGGAATTCATTGAAGGAAAAAAACAAAAATATCAAAGTCCAATTAGTCAAGGTGGAACGAACGTATCAGGAGGACAAAAACAACGACTTTCCATTGCAAGAGCAATTGCCATGCACCCTGAAATCTATATTTTTGATGATAGTTTTTCAGCACTTGATTTTAAAACAGATCATGCTTTGCGCCAAGCTCTTTATGAAAATACGAAAGATGCAACTATTTTTATTGTTGCCCAACGGATTAACACAATCTTACATGCAGATCAAATTGTAGTGCTTGATGAGGGGAAAATGGTCGGAATTGGTACCCATCAAGAACTTTTGAAAAATTGTGCAGTTTATCGTGAAATTGCTGAAAGTCAGTTGTCAAAGGAGGAGTTAGAAAATGCCTAAAGAAACACAAAATAGGCCTCGTCGTGGCCCTATGCGGATGGGATTTGAAAAGCCAAAAGACTTTAAAGGCACATTGAAAAGATTACTTTCGTATTTAAAAGTTTATAAAGTTTCTATCTTCTTTGTAATTCTTTTTTCCATTGCTAGCGCTATCTTTTCCATTGTTGGTCCAAAAATCATGGGAAAAGCTACAACTGAAATTTTCAATGGTCTAATTGGAAAAATTATAGGAACAACTGCTGGGATTGATTTTGCCAAAATTAGTGGAATTCTGTTAACATTATTAGCACTTTATATTTTAAGTATGCTTTTTGCTTACATTCAATCCTTTATTATGGCTGGAATTAATCAGCGTCTTGCGTTTTCTTTACGAGAAAAATTATCTTATAAGATGCATCAATTACCTCTTGCATACTATGAAAAGAAAACAACAGGAGAGATTTTATCAAGAATCACGAATGATGTTGATACTTTAAGTCAAAGTTTAGATCAAAGTTTAACGCAGGTGATTTCTTCAATAACAATGATGATTGGTGTTATTGTGATGATGTTATCTATTTCACCTTTAATGACACTTGTTGCATTTCTAATTATTCCACTTGCACTTTTCTTGATGGCTCTTGTGATGAGTGGTAGTCAAAAATACTTTAAAAGGCAACAAGAATATTTAGGACATATCAATGGCCAAGTAGAAGAAATTTATACAGGGCATGAAATTGTGACTTTATTTAATCAACAAGAAGAAGCTCTTGAAACATTTCAAAAAACGAATGAAGTATTGTATAAGAGTGCATGGAAAAGTCAATTTTTTGCTGGGATGATGCATCCGATCATGATGTTCATCGGAAATATTGGTTATGTTGCTATTTCTATTTTAGGAGGATGGCTTGTCATTCAAAAACAAATTGAAGTCGGAGATATTTTATCTTTTACACAGTATATTCGAAGTTTTACCAATCCACTGACCCAAATTGCGCAAGTGACCAATTTAATTCAAAGTATGCTTGCTTCTGCTGAACGTGTTTTTGAATTTTTAGATGAAGAGGAAGAAAGCAAGGATAAAGAAACGAACATTGATATGGAAAAAATCAAAGGGGATATTGCCTTTAACCATGTGAAATTTGGATATACAAAAGATAAAATTGTCATTCATGATTTTAATACGCAAATTCCAACTGGTGGTAAAATTGCGATAGTTGGACCAACAGGAGCTGGAAAAACAACCATGGTCAAATTGTTAATGCGTTTTTATGATGTCAATGATGGAAGCATTACCATTGATGGTCATGATATTCGTGATATGAAACGGGATGATTTAAGAAATTTATTCGGAATGGTTCTACAAGATACTTGGCTATTTAGTGATACCATTCGAGAAAATATTCGATATGGTAAGCAAGATGCAACAAAAGAAGAGATTGAAGATGCTGCGATTGCTTCTCATGTAGATCACTTTATTCGAACTTTGCCTGATGGATATGATATGGTTCTTAATGAAGAAAGTGATAATGTTTCCAATGGTCAAAAGCAGTTATTAACGATTGCTCGTGTAATTTTAAAAAATCCGAAGATATTGATTTTAGATGAAGCAACATCAAGTGTCGATACGCGTATGGAACAGTTGATTCAAACTGCAATGGATCAATTAATGGAAGGACGCACAAGTTTTATTATTGCCCATCGTTTATCTACGATTAAAAATGCCAACCTCATTTTAGTAATGAAAGATGGCGATATTGTAGAACAAGGCACCCATGAAGAGCTTTTAAAGAAAAATGGTTTCTATGCGGAGTTATATAATTCCCAATTTGAAGAAGTTGCATAAATTCAAAGGAAGATGTCAAATATTGATTTAATTCTTCCTTTTTGTTTGCCTTTTTGATACAATAAAAAAGAATAGTGAGGAATCAAAAATGGAAGTAAAACAAATCGTTACAGGAGCACTTGATGAAAATTGTTATTTGCTATTTCAAGATGATTTTTGTTTAGTTGTAGATCCAGGAGATGAATTTTTAAAAATTAAAGAAGCAATTGGTGATAAAAAAGTATTGGGTGTTTTAATTACCCATTCGCATTTTGATCATATCGGAGCGCTTCGGAATTTTTTGACCAAAAAAAGTATTAAAATTTTCAAAAAAAGCAATGTTGTCGAAGGAAAAACCTATGAAATAGGACCTTATCATTTCGAAGCAATATATACACCTGGGCACAGTAGTGACTCGGTTTCATATTATTTTAAAGAAGAAGCGAAAATGTTTACAGGAGATTTCGTATTTAAAGATACAGTAGGAAGAGTGGATTTACCTACAGGAAACGAAAAAGAAATGAAAGAATCGATTGAAAAATTAAAGCAATATGCAGATGAAATAATGCTATATCCAGGACATGGAGAAATCACGATGCTTTCTGATGAAAAGAAGAATAATATTTATTTTTAGAAAAGAGGTTGGAAGAAAATGTATTGGGATTTAGTCGTATTTATTGTATTGATTGTTGTAGTACTTATGTTTTTTAAGAATTTTTCAAGTTTTGTATATTTTGTGGCGATTTTTGATATTCTTTTAAGAATATTAACATTTTTTAAAAACAATTTAGGACTTCCAGATGTTGCGGCATTAATTGATAAATATATTCCTGAAAGTGTGATTGCGATGATTGGAAGATATACAGATGGAACTATTTTTATTATTCTTGAATGGGCATTCGTTATTCTGATGATTATTTTTGAAGCCTATTTGATTAAGTTTTTCATGAAGAAAAGAAAATTTTAAGCACTCTGCAAGGTGCTTTTTTTATTTAGAATTTGATGAAATTCATGTTGAAAAACGATATGCTGAAATAGAATAAATCGGGGGGGGGTAGTTTAAAAAGATATAATGACATCAGAATGAGGGTGTCATGAATGAAAGAAAGAAGAAAATTTGAAAAAAGTTATCTGATTGTGCTTGGCATCATCAGTCTTTTTTTGCTTATAGGATACTCGAGTTATGCCCTGTTCACAGTCAAAAAGGAAAATAAAGAAGCGATTCGTATTGTGACAGGAACTCTATTTGGAACACTTACTTCAGGGGATACTTCTTTTCATGAAAACAAAATCACAGTGGATGCGAATACCAAGAAAGAGATTACAATAAAGCTAACCAATAATAATTCTATTCAAGCAAAGTTGAATTTCTATTACTTAGATAATATCAGTGAAAAGGTTCATATTAATTATTATAAGGATACACCAAATCGACCACCAACCCAAGAGGGCGTTATTTTAGAACAAGGAGCCAGTGAAAGTTATCATTTAAGGATTTATAACTTAACAAACTCAAGTGTAACGATTGAATTTAGAAGTGATGGAGGCTTAGCAAATAAAGAGTTAGCATTTCCAAAAAATGGTAAAACAATTGAAGGGATTGTAGTAGAAGTAGAGGAACCAGCATCGAATATGATACCTGTTGTATATAGTGGAGGTAAATGGGTCAAGACCAGTTATAATCAAGAGAACTGGTATGATTATGATAAACAAGAGTGGGCGAATGCCGTAACAGTAACGCCTGGAACAAGAGCAAGTTATCAACAAGCAGGGAATGGAACTGAAGTGAAGATGACAGATATCTTACAGATGTGGGTATGGATACCAAGATACAGTTACACGATTAAGAGTGAAGATGGAGAATATTACTATGGAAAGAAAGAAGAGGGAAGAAGTGATAATCCGAGTCTAACCTTACCCGGAGAAATCGATGTAAAGTTTATCGATGTTAGTACTACTGACAATGGAAGCGCACAATATAAAGGAGAAGAACCTGATGGATGGTATACCCCACCTGGATTTACTTTTGGAGATAAGAATTTATCTGGGATATGGATTGGAAAGTTTGAAACAAGTAATATAGAAAATTGTGTGGCAGCAACTGTTGCCGATGCTGGATGTGATCTAGAAACATTAACCTCACAAATCAAACCAAATGTAGCAAGTTGGAGGGATATTCGTGTATCGACGCTAGAACTAGTATCAATGAACATAACAAAAAGTGGAAACATCTATGGTTTTGATCAAAATACGTATGATAGTCATGTGACAAAAGATAGTGAGTGGGCATTGATTTCCTATCTTACGCAAAGTAAATATGGAAAATATGGTAATCCCTTGTATACAGGAGCTAATAAAGAAATTTATAAGAATAATTGTAATGCCTATAAAACAGGATGTTCCTCAGGTTTAGGAACTGCAGAAAAATCAGAAACTTGTGTTTATCAATATGATGATTTAGTAGATCGTGGAAGTGGGCTTGGTTATGGTGGAGCTGGTGCTAGTACAACTGGAAATATCACCGGAATTTATGATATCAATGGAGATTCTTTTGAATATACCATGGGAGTACTTGAAAAAAGGTCGGGTTGGTTAACAACGATGAACTCAGGATATAGGGGACAACTTGCTGATGACATTCCTATTGAAGGACGAGAGTGGCCTTTAGAAAAATACTATGATTTATATACAACAACAGATTCAAATACAGCATGCAATGGTGCTCCATGTAAGGGCTATGCCTTAAATGAGACAGCAGGCTGGTACGGTGATGGTGCTGTTATATTGACTGAGATATTGCCTTGGGTGGCACGCAGTGGTGCCTATAATGCTTCTCCTAGTTCATTCACAGGCAATTTTTGTCATAGTCATTATACAGGTGGCTTTGATCTGAATCATTCCTTCCGCCAAGTCCTCACTCCTTTATCGTAAAAAGAAAAAACAATTGCAATTTTAGGGAATTGTTTTTTTCTTTCGACAAAACTTTTTTTCTTGATTTGATATAGTCGTGTTGGTGATGAAATGAAAATCTACGTAGATGCAATTTTTTTCATCAATTTTAGCTATGATTTGTTTCTTTTAATGGCAACTTCTTATCTATTAAAAGAACACACTTCTATGAAAAGACTTCTTTTAGGAGCTTTGATTGGAGCACTTGCAATTATTTTCCTTTTTTTACCAATTCATATGGTTACACTTTTTTTCATAAAAATCATGATGAGTATCCTGATGATTTTAGGGACTTTTTCCTATGGCAACAAGAAAATTTTTCTGAAAAGATTAGGCATGCTTTATTTAACTTCTTGCTTGTTGGGCGGTACATTATACATGTTTCAAGATGCCTTTGCCTATGAAAAAAGTGGAATTCTATTTTTAAGAAATGAAACTACTTTCCATTTCCTTTTTCTCTTCATCTTAGGACCAATGCTGTTTTTTCAATACCTCAAACAGTTTAGAGAAGAAAGACAAAGTCTAAATTTACGACACCATATTGAATTTCAAGCTCTTGGAAAAAATTTCCAAGTAGAAGGCTATTTAGATACCGGGAATCAGTTGAAAGATCCTTATCATAAAAGGAGTGTTCTTTTAATTTATGAAAAAGATGTACTACCAAACATAGAAGAGGCAATTCTTGTTCCTTTTCAAACCGCGAAAGGAAACGGAATTGTTCGTTGCGTGGTTCCAAAAAACTTAACAGTAGATGGAAAAAATTTTCGGAATTACCTGGTGGGCTTTTTAGAAGAAAAAATAGAAATTGATGGACGAAGTTGTATATTACCAAATCAAATGAGGGAGGAATTAGAATGATTAGTTTATTATTATTGATAGGGTGGTTTTTAGAATCTGTCGTTGGCTTCTTTTATGTCGGTTCCAGTGATGTGCTTCCAGAACCGCTTACAAAAGAGGAAGAAGAATTTTATTTAGAACTGTTAGAAGATGGAGATTTTCATGCCAAAGATGTTTTAATTGAACACAACTTACGTCTTGTTGTGTTTCTAGCAAAAAAGTATGAAAATACAAGAGTGGACTTGGAAGATTTAGTGAGCATTGGAACCATTGGCTTAATTAAAGGAATCAATACATTTCGACGAGGAAAGAACATTAAGTTAGCCACTTATGCTTCTCGTTGTATTGATAATGAGATTTTAATGTTTTTACGCAAAAATAAAAAGACAAAGCAAGAAGTTTCCATTGATGCATCTTTGTCATTAGACTCTGATGGGAACGAACTTCATTTAGAAGATATCCTAGGGACAGATGCTGATATTGTCACAAAAGAATTAGAAGATGAAACCGAAAAGAAAATGATGTTAGATGAGGTCATGCATTTACCTCCACGAGATCGAGATATTATCATTTTACGATATGGCCTATTAGGAAGAGAAGAAAAGACGCAAAAAGAAGTCGCTGAGTTACTTGGAATTAGTCAAAGCTATATTTCAAGAATTGAAAAGAAAGTGATTCGCCGTTTAAAGCAAGTTGTTGGACAATTATAACTTGTCTTTTTTGGAATTGATGATTATACTATAAGAGATTTAGATGGGGGATTTATGGCAGTTTTTACATTAGATGAATTGAGAAATTTACCACAAGAAAAGATCTTTTTAGCAGAAATTGATGATTCAAGCATGAATGATTTAGAAAATCTTCATCGGGAATTCGCTATTATGCAAGAAGAGGAAGAACGATATCAAAAATTATGGCCACATCGAGCAGAAGATTTAAGAGCTCTTTATGAAGCCATGCGTTTGGATTTGTTTTTGCATGACAATGTACATCCTACGATTCTTTATATGGATGGAGAGCAAGTGATTGATTTATTAGAAAATAAAAAAATGGAAGACCCATTTGTATTAGATGTTTGTCCAATTCAGTTTTATTTGGATGAACAACCACTTCAATTTGGAATTGTTTATCAAATTGCACCTTTTAAATGTTTTGCAAGAGTCAATGATATGCGATTTTCCTATTTTGATGAAAGAGAACAAGATTGTTTTGCAGGCCCCCTTTTGCGAGAATTTGCTTATCACTATTATCAAAACAATCAACAAATTCTCTCTCAAGAGCAATGTGATTTACAAGCAGCTATTAGAATGAATGAAGAAAGAGAACTAGTAGTAACACAAACAATGGCTAGAAAATCAATTGGACTAAATCCTTATTTTGAAAACGATGTTCTCCAGCAACTAGATAAGAACCAATTCTATTGTGCAATCATTTCCTATTTAGAACCTACAAGAGCAATTCCAATTGAAGATGAGCATGCAGCTGTCCAAGAGATGGAACAAGAATATGCAATCGCAAAAGACAAAATGGAACATCAACGGAGCTTTTTTATTCAATATAAAAAGCAACGAGAACGGGATGAGAGAAGAACGAATCGCAATGAATTTAATCGTAGAAGAAAATGGTATGAAGAAAGTACAGAAACTTATCTTGCACTTGAAGCACAGCGAAACAATTATCTTCAGTGTTGTCAATTTGCTTCGACTATTCTTTACCCAACCGAAGAGGGTTGGATTGATTTATATGCAAATCAAAAATTAGAAGATACAAATGCCGTTTTACTGGAAGAGACTTTACAGCCTATTTCTGCTTATTGTGAACCGGAAAACGTTGAAATAAAATTGCAACGCAGTCCTTTTGATAAAAGCTATTTAATCTCTTTGAAGCAACCAGTTGTTACCATTCAAACGGAAGTGAATACTTATCAAGGAGCCCTTTTGAATGTGATTGCGAAGTGTTATTATGACCGAAGATATCAACAAGAATTAAAAACTTTAGTCCAAGAAAAAGTCAAAAAACGTTAAAAACACGTTTTTTTTCTATTTTTTCTTTTATTTTCTAGAAGATATCATATATAATAGGAATGTACTAAATTGATAAAGGAGGAAAAAAATGAAATATGTATATGCTTTTCATGAAGGAACGAAAGATATGCGTAATTTGCTAGGTGGTAAAGGAGCTAACCTTGCAGAAATGACCAATATTGGTTTGCCTGTACCACGTGGGTTTACTATTACGACTGAAGCATGTCTAAAATATTATGAAGATGGTGAGGAATTAAAAGAGGACATCATCAAAGAAATTTATGAACAATTAGAAGCTCTTGAAAAGAGAACGGGAAAAACGTTAGGTGATCCAGAAAATCCGCTTTTAGTTTCTGTTCGAAGTGGAGCTCGTGCTTCTATGCCAGGTATGATGGATACCGTTTTAAATCTTGGTATGAACGATGTTGTTGCTGAAGGGTTTTCAAAAGTTACGAACAATAAGCGATTTGTCTATGATAGTTATCGTCGGTTTATTCAAATGTTTGCCGATGTTGTTATGGGCTTTCCAAAATCTAGTTTTGAACGTAAATTTGATGCCATCAAGGAAGAAAAAGGTGTGCAACTAGATACAGAGTTATCTGCAGAAGATTTGATGGAAGTTGTTGAAATTTATAAAAAGGAATATCAGGCTCATGCAGGCCGTGAATTCCCACAGGATGCAAAAGAACAACTTTTAGAAGCTGTAAAAGCAGTCTTTAGAAGTTGGAATAATGAACGTGCTATTACGTATCGTCGTTTAAATGATATTCCATCTAGTTGGGGAACAGCTGTTAACGTTCAAGAGATGGTTTATGGAAACAAAGGAGATACTTCTGGAACAGGTGTTGCTTTCACAAGAAATCCTGCTACTGGAGAAAAGAAGCTTTTTGGAGAATTCTTAATGAATGCCCAAGGAGAAGATGTTGTGGCTGGTATTCGTACACCACAATCCATTGAAACTTTACAAGAAATTTTACCGGAATGTTATCAAGAATTTGTAAAAATTTGTGGAATACTTGAAAATCATTACAAAGATATGCAAGATATGGAATTTACCATTGAAGATGGAAAGCTTTTCATGCTTCAAACAAGAAATGGAAAAAGAACAGCTTCTGCTGCTTTAAAAATTGCTGTTGACCTTGTAGATGAGGGAATGATTACAAAAGAAGAAGCTCTTTTAATGGTTGAACCTAAATCACTTGATCAATTATTGCATCCAATGTTTGAGCAAAAGGCTTTAAAAGCTGCCAAAGAAATCGCAAAAGGTCTTGCTGCTTCTCCTGGGGCTGCTACTGGTAAGATTTACTTTAGTAAGGAAAGCCTTGTAAAAGCTTATGAAGATGGAGAAAAAGATTTATTGCTCGTTCGTCTAGAAACCAGTCCTGAAGATATTGAAGGAATGCATTTGGCGCATGGTATTTTAACGCTTCGTGGTGGAATGACTTCTCATGCGGCAGTGGTTGCTCGTGGTATGGGAACTTGCTGTGTATCTGGTTGCGGAGAATTAGCCATTGATGAAGAAGCAAAGACTTTAAAAACAAAAGATGGAAAAGTTTTCCATGAGGGTGACTATATGAGTCTAGATGGTTCTACGGGTTACGTTTATGGGGAACAAATTGAAACAACTGCTCCAGCTATTAGTGGCGATTTTGAAACGTTTATGACTTGGGCAGATGAGAAGAGAACATTAGGTGTTCGTTGTAATGCGGATACTCCAGTTGATGCCCATCAAGCGAGAGAATTTGGCGCTGAGGGAATTGGATTATGTCGTACAGAGCATATGTTCTTTGAAGAACAACGTATTTTCTCTTTTAGAAAGATGATTACTGCTGAAAGTGAAGCACAAAGAGAACAAGCTCTTAGTGAAGTGTTACCATATCAAAAAGAAGACTTTAAGGGATTATTTAAAGCAATGGATGGTTGTGAAGTGACAATTCGTTTCTTGGATCCACCATTACATGAGTTCTTACCTCATAAAGATGAGGAAATTAAAGAACTTGCTGGTTCTCTTGGCATGACATTTGAAAGTTTGAAGCATCGTGTTGATTCTTTGAAAGAATTTAACCCAATGATGGGTCATCGTGGTTGTCGTATGGCTATCACTTATCCTGAAATTGCAAGAATGCAAACAAGAGCTGTCATTGAAGCGGCCATTGAAGTAGCTGAGGAAGATATTACTGCAAAACCTGAAATTATGATTCCACTGGTTGGCGATATCAAAGAATTAGAATTTGTTAAGAGTCAAGTGGATTGTGAAGCAAAAAAAGTGATGGAAGAAAAAGGAAAAGAAATTTCCTATAAAGTGGGAACAATGATTGAACTTCCACGTGCTGCTGTTACGGCTGATAAGATTGCAGAAGTTGCTGAATTCTTCTCATTTGGAACGAATGATTTAACGCAAATGACATTTGGATTCTCTCGTGATGATGCATCTAAGTTCTTAAAAGATTACTATGATAAGAAAATCTTTGAACAAGATCCATTCCAAACACTGGATCAAGAGGGTGTTGGTAAACTTGTAAAGATGGGTGTAGATCTTGGTAAAAAGACTCGAAAAGATATTAAACTTGGTATCTGTGGTGAACATGGTGGAGACCCTAAGACAATTGAATTCTGCCACAATGTAGGTCTTACTTATGTATCATGTAGTCCATATCGTGTACCAGTTGCACGTCTTGCTGCTGCTCAAGCTGCAATCAAAGAAAAAATGGGGAAATAATAAATAATCAAGACTAGGAGAAAATCTTAGTCTTTTTTGAATGATTGGTTGATTAAAAAGTTATTTTAGTAATAAGAAATAGACATGATATTATGTTAGAAGATGAAGCCATCGAATTTAAGCAAGAATATACTGAAAATATATATAAAGAAATAATAGCTTTTTAAGTTTATCGTAAAAAAATATTTTAAATGAAAAAAATTATAAAGAATTTTTGGATGAGTAGTTTGACATAGGTATAATTTTGCGATATATTATCTATGCAAGGAAAAAATGTTAAATCATTTTTGCAAGGGGTCTATTTTAGGATAGAGCCCTATTTTTCTGCAATAAATTCTTAGTTTTATATCAATTTCATTCCGAATTTGATTGTGGTACAAGTTACAATCAAAGAGAAGACGAATCAATAATCGCTTAAAAATAGAAAATAATATAAGAAATATTTCAAAATTATATTGACCTAATAGCCTATTTGTGATATATTCTATATCGATTAGTACTCAGGAAACTTATGAAGCCCTGAGTCAATTTTTATTTATGGGAGAATATTATATGAAAGAATATAAACATAAT